>CAMPHD010000155.1 GCA_946885765.1 uncultured Thalassospira sp. | reverse complement strand
GGGGTGATCGTATCGTCCGATGGGACGATCGTTACCAACCATCACGTGATCGAGGGGGCCAGCGAAATTCGCGTCGTCCTGCATGATAATCGCGAATTTGACGCCGAACTGGTCGGTTCGGACGAACGCACCGATCTTGCGGTTCTGCACCTGCTTGATGTGAAGGACGAATTGCCTGCAATCACGCTTGGCGATTCCGACGCGGTCGAGGTCGGTGATCTGGTCCTAGCCATCGGTAACCCGTTCGGGGTCGGGCAGACCGTCACCAGCGGCATTGTTTCCGCATTGGCGCGCGCCGGTGTCACGGGGCAGGATTATCAATCCTTCATCCAGACCGATGCGGCGATCAATCCGGGCAACTCCGGCGGGGCGCTTGTCGATATTGATGGCAAGCTGATCGGTGTGAACTCGGCTATTTTCACCAAATCAGGCGGATCAAACGGCATCGGCTTTGCCGTGCCGGTCAATATGGTCAAGGTGGTGATGCGTGGCCTGATCAGTGGCGATTTGCGTCGCCCGTGGCTAGGCGCTGCGGGGCAGTCGGTAACTGCCGATCTGGCGGCGTCGCTTGATCTGGATCGTCCGCACGGTGTTCTGATCAACGAAGTACGTCAGGGCAGCCCTGCCAATCGCGGCGGGCTTCTGCCCGGTGACGTTGTGGTGGCGGTGAATGGCTTGCCGGTCGATAACCCGAACGAGCTTAAATTCCGTATCGCGACGCTGGAACTTGATCACGATGCGGAACTTTCCGTACTGCGCAAGGGGCAGGAAGTGATGCTTCGGATGCCGCTTGAAGTCGCACCCGAACTGCCTGCGCGCGAAGAAACCGAGGTCGAAGGGCGCAATCCGTTCAGCGGATCGAAAATCGCCAATGTGAACCCGGCACTTGCCGATGAAATTGGCATTGATACGCTGGGGAACGGCGTCATTGTCCTTGCGGTGCAACGCGATAGCCTTGCGCGCCGTGCCCGCATTCAGCCTGGTGATTATATCGTCGAGGTGAATGGCGTACCGATTGATACAGTCGCTCGTCTGAAGGAAGTTGTGAAGGCCGGTGAACGCGGGCGTGACTGGTCGATTGCAGTCAAGCGCGATGGCAAGGTTCTGACGGCTGAATTCCAGCTTTGATCATTGCCTGCCGATAGACAGACAGGACCGGGGATCATTCCCCGGTTTTGTCGTTCTGGTCCCTGCCAATCGCGATGGCCGACAGGTCGTGTTTGACGTCTATCGGTTTGTTGGCGGCTTTGCGTTCGGAATATCGATCCGTCATCTGATCGACATGCGGACGAAGCAGGATGGTAAAACGAACCAGTTCTTCCATCACATCGACGATGCGGTCGTAATAGGCCGACGGTTTCATGCGGCCCGCATCGTCAAATTCCTGATAGGCCTTGGCAACGCTTGACTGGTTGGGGATGGTAAACATCCGCATCCAGCGGCCAAGCAGGCGCAGGCTGTTGACCGAGTTGAACGACTGCGATCCGCCAGAAACCTGCATCACCGCAAGGGTTCTGCCCTGTGTCGGGCGAATGCCACCAATCGATAGCGGCAGATGGTCGATCTGGCTTTTCATGATGCCGCTGATCTGGCCGTGCCGTTCCGGACTGCACCAGATCTGGCCTTCGGACCAGATTGATAAGTCACGCAATTCGCGTACTGCCGGGTGATCGTCATTTTCGACCTGATCGGGCATCGGAAGATCACTTGGATCGAATATCCGTGCTTCGGCGCCAAACAGGGTCAGCAGGCGCGCGCATTCCTCGATCACCAGCCGCGAGTAAGACCGTTCGCGGAGCGACCCGTACAGCAACAGGATGCGCGGCGGATGGCCCAGTGGGTCGGCAAGGCCGTTGGCGGGATTTGCATGGAGATAGGCCAGATCAAGGGCCGGCAGATGGTCGATATCGTCAATTTTACGCAGTCTTGTCATCGGTTTCGTCATTCTTGGTCGTATCGGTTTTAAGAAACACCATCGCCAGACAGCTGAGTAAGCCAAGCCCGATGGTCAGGAACAATGCCCGGATGCCGTATCCGTCAATCAGCAATCCGAACAGGAGCGGGGCGGCGGCCTGCGCAAAGCGCGACGGTGCCATCAGAAACCCCTGCCGCAGGCCATAGCCAACCGGCCCGAACAGGGCAAGCGGCAAGGTGCCCTTGGCGATGGTCAGGATACCATTTCCCGCGCCATGGAGGCTTGTGAATATCATCCCGGCCGGCCCGGCGAAGATCAGCAGAAGCGACGCACCAAGCGGATGGGCAACCCCCGCCATTCTGGCCGAAATCAGCGGATGCATGCGTTGCAATACCCCGAATTCCAGCAATCGGCCCGCAACCTGTGCCGGACCGACCAGCGAAGCGGCAATAATCGCATCCGTCGTATCCATGCCCGAAATCTGCAACAGTCGCGGCAAATGGGCGGCCATGGCGGTTGCGATAAACCAGCTTGCGGCAAAAACGAATGCCAGCAGGATCATGGGTGCCGTGAAGTAACCGGGCCTTGACGTGCGATCAGTTGTGAGCGTTACATTATCGGCGCTGTCAGCAGGGGCCTTGGCGGGGGCCATCTGCTTGCCGTTTCCGGCCGGGATGACCAGACGGTTTAACGGTAATCCGACAAACAGATGCATCGCCGCCCAGAAAAAGCAGGCAGTACGCCAGCCATATTCGATTTCAAGCCCGGCCGATATCGGCCAGCAGATCGTACTGGCAAATCCGGCAATCAATGTGATGCCGGTAATCGGCCCGCGGGCTCCGCGCCCAAAGATCCCGGCAAGCGTTGCAAAGGCAGACTCGTAAAGCCCCATCGCCATTCCGGCCCCGATGACCAGCCATGCCATGCACATGGCAAGCATGCCATTCGACAGGCCGAGCAAGCCAAGCCCAAGTGCGAAGACAAGGCTTGAAACCGTCAGGATATTGCGCCCGCCAAACCGGTCGATCCGGGCCCCGGCCATCGGGCCAAGAAGTGCCGCAACCACAAGTGCCAGCGAAAATGCCCCGAACGCCCAGCCGGTCGGAATGCCGAATTCCTCTGCCATTGGTGCGGACAGAATGGCGGGCAGATAAAGCGTCGACCCGAACCCCAGTGTTTGCGTGCTGCCAAGGGCGATAATGATCGGTAATTTTTTGACGGTGGCGGTCATGAGAGAATACCTCGATCATCGAGGTATGATGATCTGGAAAATGAGCTACTCACAGCATGCCTTTCCCTGTTGCGGGGAGATGGGGGAGGTTGCCGATGCGGTGCCGGTTTGGACAGCGTCCCGGCTGGCAAGGATATGGCGGGTTACATCCATCCATGCGTCGGTCGCGACCCGGAATGCATCGCGTCCCTTGTCTGTCAATTCATAAACCTTGCGCTGTCGGCCCTGAACGACTTCGGGGTGAGATGTCAGATATCCACCTGCCTCGAATTCGTTCAAAACCGGATAGACGGTTCCTTCTGATGGTGAACAGCAGCCATTGGTGGTTTTTTCGACGGCCTGAACGACCTCGTAACCGTGCATCGGCTTGCGATGCAAAACGCAAAGCACGAAAAACTTCGACAAGGACATTTTGATCGTGCCTTGCCAGTATGATCGGTCGGTGTAATCGACTATCTGTTTCATGTCGGCGTTTCTGGCTGGTTTGACGGCCGAACGTTATACCTCGATCATCGAGGTGTCAATATTCTTGCCTTATCGCTATAAACCGGGCGGTGTTCGTGATAGGTTCCGCGCAAAACCGGTTGGAAGATAACAATAGGAACATCTGTCCGATATGGCGTCACTGTTTGAAAGTCAGGCATCCCGGCCCTTGGCCGACAGGCTGCGTCCGGCAAAGCTGGATGAAGTCGTCGGGCAGGGGCATCTGTTTGGGGATGACGGGCCGATCACGCGGATGATCAATACCGGGCGGGTGCCATCGGTTATCCTTTGGGGGCCGCCCGGTTGTGGCAAGACAACACTGGCCCGCCTGATGGCCAATGTTGCCGATATGGCGTTTGAACCGCTTTCGGCGATCTTTTCCGGGGTTGCCGACCTGCGCAAGGTGTTTGATCGGGCACGCGGGCGGCGGGCAACCGGTGCCTCGACCCTGTTATTCATTGATGAGATCCACCGTTTCAACAAGGCCCAGCAGGACAGCTTCCTGCCGTTTGTCGAAGACGGCACCATTACCCTGATCGGGGCAACAACCGAAAATCCGTCGTTTGAACTGAATGCGGCATTGTTGTCGCGTTGTCAGGTGCTGGTGCTTAAACGGTTGGATGATCAGGGGCTTGAAGAGCTTCTGGTGCGGGCGGAAAAGGAAATGGGGTTCGAGCTGCCGCTGTCGCCCGAGGCACGGGTAACGCTGCGTGCCATGGCCGATGGTGATGGGCGTTATCTGCTGAACCTTGCCGAAGAACTGTTTTTGTTGCCGCCCAGTGACGATGGCCCGCTTGGCGTTGCCGAATTGTCGCGCACCGTGCAAAAGCGCATGCCGCTTTATGACAAGGGCGATGACAGTCATTACAACCTGATCAGTGCCCTGCATAAATCGGTGCGCGGTTCGGACCCGGATGCGGCCCTGTATTGGTTTAACCGGATGCTGGCCGGGGGCGAGGACCCGAAATTCATCGCGCGTCGCATCACCCGCATGGCGGTCGAGGATATCGGACTTGCCGATCCGCAAGCCCAGCAGATTTGCGTAGGTGCGTGGGAAGCTTATGAGCGCCTCGGAAGCCCCGAAGGTGAACTGGCGCTGGCGCAGGCGGTGATCTATCTGGCACTGGCCCCCAAATCAAATGCCGGTTATGCCGCGTATAAACGGTCATTGAAGGTCGCGCGCGATACCGGGTCGCTGATGCCGCCGGCCCATATCCTCAATGCCCCGACCAAGCTGATGAAAGATATTGGGTATGGCACCGGTTATGCCTATGACCATGATCAGGAAGACGGTTTTTCCGGGCAGAATTATTTTCCCGATGGCATGCGCCGCCAGAATTTTTACGAACCGGTCGAACGCGGTTTTGAACGTGATTTGAAAAAGCGGGTCGAATATTTCGACAAATTACGCCGGGAACGTCAAAAGCAGCGCGGGGAAGATTAACCGGCAGGCGTGTTGTTCTCTTTTGGTCAACAATCTGGTGAAAATAGACCGGATAATCATCGTCATGGAAACTGTTAAAGTCAGGGCAACAGAAACAAACCCGGACTTGGAGATTTCTCATGACTTCGATCCTGCATATCAATGCCTCGGTTAACGGCGAAAGTTCCAATTCGCGCCAGATCGCATCCAAGCTGATCGAACGCATTGTTGCCGCAACCCCGGCTGCCAATGTTGTTGAGCGTGACCTGAACGATAAATCGATCCCGGCCCTGACCGGCGAGATTGTCGGCGCGTTCTATACCCCGGCTGAAAACCGTACCGGCGCACAGAAAGACGTGATCGCCGTTTCCGACAAACTGGTTGCCGAACTTCAGGCATCCGATGTCGTTGTTATCGGCGCGCCGATGTATAACTTCTCGGTTCCCTCGACCCTTAAGGCATGGGTTGACCTGATTGCCCGCGTCGGTGTGACTTTCAACTATACCGAAAACGGCCCGAAAGGCCTGCTTGAAGGCAAGAAAGCATATATCGTTGTTGCCACGGGCGGTGTTCCGGTCAACAGCCCGGCGGATTTCGCAACCCCGTATCTGAAACAGGTCCTTGGTTTTGTCGGTATTTCCGATGTTGACGTTATCGATGCATCCGGTTTCGCGGTAAATGCCGAAGAAGCCATGGAGCGCGCGATTGCCAATGTCGCTGCTGCGCCGCTTCCGAAGGCGGCATAACGCACTACCTGTTGCCCGCGGAAATCGATAGTCGCATCAATCCCCCCCCCGCGGTGTGGTTCGTTGGTTTCCAGATAATGCCCGAACGAGATGCTCGTTCGGGTATTTTTGCATTTGTTAACTTGACGAATTACAACAATTAACCGGTATTTAGGGAGTTCTGCGTTAGAGCAGGTCTCACAAAACGGGAACGGGGAATTTTTGTGAAACGCTTGGCGATTGTACTTGCATGGCTTCTGTTTGTTGGCGGGCTGACTTTTGCAGTGATCCGTTTTAGCGGATTGCTCGATAGTATGCTGGTCGCAGGAGAACCGGCGGATATCAGCCTGGGCCCGGATATGGCTCTGCCAAAGTCGCCGACCTATTTCCTGATCTGTCCGCTTGAAGCATGTCCGTCGACGCATCGGAATGCCCAAAGCCCGGCATTTGACGCCGCACCGGATACCGTTGCAACCGCCTTGCAGGCAACGGCGGGCGAACAGGGCATGAAGCTTGTCGAAGGTGATGGATTGTCGCTTGAATTGCGCTTCCTTGCCCGAACCCCGGTCTTTCGGTTCCCGGACTGGATCGATGTAAAAGTCATTCCCAGCGAACAGGGGGGCAGCCGTGTGTTTGCCTATTCCCGGTCGGTCTATGGCGGCGGCGATTTTGGTCAGAATGAAAAGCGCCTGAAATCCTGGATGGCGGCAACCGTTGCCCTGATCGGTCAGCAGACCACACCGCAAAACTGAGTGTTCCCTTCGGGGCTGGGGCGGCGTGACGTATTGTTATGCGACCCGCCTATGATGTTTTCACACGTGACTTTTTAAAACCGAAAGACTAGGTTCCGCGCCATGCAATTTTCACCGTTGTTTATCGCATCCATCGCATTGGGCGGGGCTATCGGGGCGGTTGCCCGATATGGTGTTTCGGCCTTTATGGGGGCGACGCTTGGTCACGGTTTTCCCTGGGGGACTTTGACGGTCAATATCGTCGGGTCTTTTGTCATGGGGCTTCTGATCGAGCTTTCGGCGCTTAAACTGTCGCTCAGTCCTGAAATGCGGGCCTTCCTTGTGACGGGCTTTCTGGGGGCGTTTACAACGTTTTCTACTTTTTCGCTCGATGTCGCGACCTTATATGAACGCGGCAACCTTGGCCTTTCGGGGCTTTATGTTGCTGTTTCGGTCTGCGTTGGCATCGCAGCATTGTTCGGCGCGATTGCGTTGGTAAGGGGAGTTCTGCAATGAGTGGCGTCACTCTGCGCAAGGTTAAGAATGATGAAGCCGAAATGCGGCTTGATCGCTGGTTCAAGCGGAACTGCCCGGAATTTACCTTTGGGCAGGTTCAGAAGCTGCTGCGTGGCGGCCAGATCCGTGTGGATGGCAAGCGTGCCAAGGCCAATCAGCGCCTTGAGCCGGGGCAGGAAGTGCGTGTGCCGCCGGCACCGGTCATGTCGGGTGGTGGACTGGGGCCGTGGGCCGAGGGCAATTACGATGCGGCCAACGCGGCACAGCATGTGAAATCCGGCCCGGCCAAGTCGGATGCGACCGAGGAAGAACTTCAGGCGCTGCGCGATTCCGTCATTTTCTATGACGAGGTTGTTCTTGCGATCAACAAGCCCGCCGGTCTTGCGGTGCAGGGCGGGACCAATACCGACCTGCATGTCGATGGCATGCTGGATGCACTGAAACTTGATAGATAGGAACGCCCGAAGCTTGTTCATCGTATTGACAATGACAGCAGTGGGGTTTTGCTGCTGGCACGTTCGGCATCGGCGGCCAATGCCCTGTCCATGGCGTTCAAGGATAAAAC
>CAMPHD010000154.1 GCA_946885765.1 uncultured Thalassospira sp. | reverse complement strand
GGATATCGGTTGCGTATGTCATGGGTCTGCAAGCCGCATCGGGCGTCGCCAAGGACCTGACCAAAATGTCGAGCAAGTCGGCAATCAGGGTTCTGGTGCCCGAAAATGCAAACGGTGCGCTGTTTCGCTGGGTCGCCCTTCTGACCGGATCGAAAAATGCGCTGAAAGGGGCCGGGTTTTTCATGGGGGGCGCGCTTTTGGCGTGGCTTGGCTTTGGCGGGGCGTTGCTTGCCATGGCAACCGGGCTGACCATCATCCTGATTGCGGTTGCCCTTTCCATCGGTCCTGAAATGTCCGCCCCCGCCAACAAGGCAAAACCCAAATTCCGCGAAGTCTTTTCCAGAGATCGCAAGATCAATGTGCTGTCAGCCGCCCGCATGTTCCTGTTCGGGTCGCGCGATATCTGGTTTGTCGTCGGGCTTCCGGTATTTCTGGCGACGCACCTTGGATGGGGCCATATCGAGGTCGGCACCTATATGGCGCTTTGGGTGATCGGCTATGGCTTCATCCAGACGGTTGCGCCGAAAATCCTGCGCGCCGGTACCCGCCCCCCCAATGGCACCCCGGATGGTCAAAGTGCGCGCCTGTGGATTTTCGCCCTGATCATCGTAACGGCGGGCATTGCGGCTGCCGTGCAGTTTGATATCTCGCCCGAAATCACCGTTCTGGGCGGATTGATGATCTTCGGGCTGGTGTTTGCGGTCAATTCATCACTGCATTCCTATCTGATCCTTGCCTATGCCGATGGCGACAGGGTCGCGATGAATGTCGGGTTCTATTACATGTCCAATGCCGTCGGGCGACTGACCGGCACCATCCTGTCGGGACTGGCCTATATGTATGGGGGTCTGGTCGGCTGTCTGGTGGTCTCGGCCGCCTTTCTTGTGATCGGCTGGGTGATCAGTTTTGGCCTGCCAAAACACCAATCGACGGCGTCAAAAGGGCTGCATTAGAAAAAAATTATCTCGCAGATGCGGCATAAATCGCTGAAAAGACTCAGTTTCCGATTTCACTTAAATTTAATCCGATAAAAAGCAGTGACAAAACACAGGATGTAGGGGTACGATTCGATTGTACGGTCAATAACTGGACCGAAGGAGGGGTTCCCGAGTGACGCGAGAGCACGTTGTAAAACGGAATTTTTCGCCCCCCGGATCGCAGATGCAACATGCTGCTGCGAACGGCGGAGAACCCACCCGCCACTTCCATCGCAAGATGAAAATTGAATGCGCGCCTTTCCATGATGGAATGGCGCGTTTTGCTTTATTGGCACAATTGATGAGGTGACCCATGGGTAAGCGCGCAGCACGCCGTCGCAGTCGTCCGCAACAGGCAGATACCAACGTTCATGAACTGTTTGACGGTGACAAGTCAAACTGGCATCCCCTGAACGGTCCGGATGACGCCCCCCAGAACGGCCAACGCGATCAAAGCTTCCGCCGCCACATTCGCCCCAAAAGCGAAAATCAGGCGGCCCTTATGGAAGCAATCGACGCCTTCAACCTCATCCTTGCACTTGGCCCGGCAGGAACCGGGAAAACCTTTATCGCTGTTTCCAAGGCCGTCGAAGCACTCGACAAGGGCGAAATCGGCCGCATCGTTCTGGCCCGCCCGGCGGTCGAAGCCGGGGAAAATATCGGCTTCCTGCCCGGCGACGTCGAAGCCAAAATGGCCCCCTACCTTCGCCCGCTTTACGATGCACTCAATGATCGCCTTGGCGCCAAACGCCTGCGGCAATATCTTTCGGACGGCACAATCGAAATCGCGCCAATCGGCTATATGCGCGGTCGCACGCTCAACAATGCCTTCGTCGTGATCGACGAGGCGCAGAACTGCACCTATGGGCAGCTCAAGATGCTGGTCACCCGCCTTGGCTGGAATTCCACCATGATCCTGACCGGCGACCCGGACCAGACCGACCTTCTGCCGGAAATGTCCGGTCTGTCTGAAATGTCGGACCGTCTTGAAAATGTCGAAGACATCGCCTGCGTCAAACTGGCCGACAAGGACATCGTCCGTCATCCGCTGGTCGCCAGCATGCTGACCGTCCTCTAACCTTTCGGCACGGCAAACTAAAAGAAGAAGGCGGGTCCGTCACCGGATCCGCCATTTTCATATTCGTTATCTGCCAAACCGGATCACAAACGATCGCGAAATTCACCGCCCTGTCATCAGTTCGCCGCCTGAAACCGGAATACCATCCTGCCCGGCCTTGCGCGCACGGCCTGTATGCCAGAATTCCGGGTCCTCGGTATAACCGCTAAACTCGTCCAGATGGATGTCTTCGGGCGGTTCGGGATGGATCGTGATATCCAGATCGGGATATTCTGATCGGATGCTATCCATCACCTGATGACAAATGGTGTGCGATTCCCGCATCAACATCCCGCCATCCATGATCAGTTCGATCTCGGCAAAACGATGCACACCCGATGACCGGGTACGTAAACGGTGAATGCCGATCACCGATGCGTTTTTCATCGTCAGTTCAATGATCCGCTGGCTGTCGGAATCCGGTAATTCGGCATCCATAAGAACCTTGACCGACTGCCGCCCGACCTTGATCGCCGACACCACCAGAAAGATCGCGACAATCCCGCCGATCACCGGGTCAGCCCACAGGAAGCCCGACATCCCCATCATCAGGGCGACAATCACCGCCATATTGGCAAGGATATCGCTGGTATATTGCAGGGAATCGGCTTCAACCGCGACGGAACCGGACATGCGCGCAGCCTTGCGCTGCAACAGCACCAGACCAAATGTCATCACCAACGACACCACCATCAGCCAGACGCCCTCGGTCGCGAAACGTAGGGGTTGTGGCTCGAACACGCGTGATGCGGCCTCGGCCACCACGAATATCGCGGCACCGATCATAAAGGCACATTGGAAAAGACCCGCCAGCGGTTCGGCCTTGCCGTGACCAAATCGATGGTCATGGTCTGCCGGACGCCATGCACTGCGGACCGCCATGAAGTTGACGACAGCGGTGCCAACATCAAGCATACTGTCAACCATCGACGATAACAGACTGACCGAATCGGTCAGGAACCAGCCGACGGCCTTGATCGCAATCAGCGTCGCGGCAATGACAATGGAGGCCGTCGTTGCCCGACGTGCCCACATTTCCCTTTGCGCGATGTCAATGACAGGACATTGACTCATATTCTACAGACCCTTGGTCTTCAATTTCCGCTCGCTGATTGCGGTTTTATATCGTGAATTGACGTAATATGTAATGACTATTGCCATATTTTGACCTTCGCCTGTGCAGCAAATAGCGCATATTTGATATTCCGCAAGGTTTTCAAACCGGATCGAAGCGATTATATCAGCCTCGCAGGCGGATAAGAGCAAACAACAGGCCCACTTATGATTGTTGAAATCGGACATTATGCCCTGGTGCTATCCCTCGTGGTGGCATTGGCACAGTCGACCATCCCGTTCATGGCCGCATCCCGGCGTGATGCTGCACTTCTGAAAATTGCACCACGTCTGGCAATTGCCTGCTTTGCCTTGGTCGGTACAAGCTTTGCCGCCCTGACATATGCCTATGTCACATCCGATTTCTCGGTGCTTAATGTGCTGGCCAACAGCCACACCTCCAAACCGCTGATCTATAAAATCACTGGCGTCTGGGCCAACCACGAAGGCTCGATGCTGCTCTGGGTGATGATCCTGACCCTGTTTTCTGCTGCCGTCGCCGCCTTTGGCCAGAACCTGCCGCCAAGCCTTCTGGCACGCGTTGTCGGCGTGATGGGGCTGATTGCCTTGGGCTTCCTTCTGTTCATCCTTCTGACGTCCAACCCGTTCGAGCGCGTTCTCAACCCGCCGCTGAACGGTGAAGGCATGAACCCTCTGCTTCAGGACCCCGGCATCGCCATTCATCCGCCGTTCCTCTATCTCGGTTATGTCGGCTTTTCCGTGGCCTTTGCCTTTGCGGTCGCGGCGCTCATCGAAGGCCGGGTTGACCCGGCATGGGCGCGCTGGGTCCGGCCATGGACGCTGGCCGCATGGATGTTCCTGACCGCCGGGATCGGGCTTGGCTCATGGTGGGCCTATTACGAACTCGGCTGGGGCGGCTGGTGGTTCTGGGACCCGGTGGAAAACGCATCCTTCATGCCATGGCTTGCCGGAACCGCCCTTTTGCATTCGGCGATTGTCGTTGAAAAACGCGACGCGCTCAAAAGCTGGACGATCTTCCTGTCGATCCTTGCCTTTTCCTTCTCGCTGCTTGGCACCTTCCTTGTGCGGTCCGGCGCGCTGACATCGGTTCATGCCTTTGCCACCGACCCGACGCGCGGGGTATTTATCCTGCTCCTGCTCTGTCTGACGGTGGGCGGGTCGCTTGCCCTTTATGCATGGCGCGCCCCGACATTAAAGGGCGGCGGACTGTTTCAGCCGATCTCGCGCGAAGGCGCACTTGTCTTTAACAATGTCCTGCTCTCGATTGCGGCAGCCATGGTGCTGCTCGGCACCCTTTATCCCCTGCTCCTCGAAACCCTGACCGGCGAAAAAATCTCGGTTGGCGCGCCGTTCTTTAATTCCACCTTCGTCCCGATCATGACGCCCCTGATCATCGCCATGGCCTTTGGTCCGATGATGCCGTGGAAACGCGCCGATCTGTTTGCGGTTATGGGCAAGCTTAAAATCGCCATTGCCGCCGTGATCATGGTTCTGATCGTCACCTACTGGCTGGCCGGTGGCCCGGCCTTTGCCCTGTTTGGGATGGGGCTGGCGATCTGGCTGTTCGTCGGAACCATGCTGGAATGGACGGGCCGGATCAAGCTCTTCCGCGAACCGCTGGCCAACAGCTTCCGTCGCATGCGCAATCTGCCGCGTTCGGCCCACGGCACCATGCTGGCCCATGCCGGGATGGCGATTGTTGTCGCCGGCATCACCGGATCACAGGCCTGGACCGAGGAATCGGTTCAGTCCCTTGCCATCGGTGAAAGCACGGTCCTTTCCGGCCATACCTTTACACTCAGCGGCCTTCGCGAATATCAGGGCCCGAACTTCTTTGCCCGCGAGGCCACCATCACCATCACAACGCCAGGCGAACGCACCATAACCCTCACCCCGGAAAAGCGTGTCTATACCGTCGAAGGCATGCCCACGACCGAGGCCGGCATCCGGTCCGGTTTCACCGGCGATATTTATGCGGTTATTGGTGACGAGGACGCCAGCGGCAAATGGGTGACGCGTTTCTATGTCAAACCCATGATCCCGTGGATGTGGGCCGGTGGCATCATCATGGTGCTGGGTGGTTTGATGTCGCTTTCGGATCGTCGTTATCGCGTCGGTGCTCCCACCCGCTCCACCAAGACGGCACAGACCGTCCCCGCGGAATAAGCGTTAGGATTATCAATCAATGACCATCTGGATTGTTCTTGGCGCCTTGACGGCTCTGGTGGCGGGTTATGTCCTCTGGCCGATCCTGCGAAATGCGCGTTCGGCTGATGCGGATACGAACGAAGACCGCCTTGCCGACATGGACGAAGACGAATTGCAACGCGATCTTGCGGTTTACCGTGATCAGCTTGCCGAAATCGGCCGCGACATCGAACGCGGGGTTCTGACCGAAGGACAGGCTGACGCCGCCCGTACCGAGGTCCAGCGCCGCATCCTTGCCACCGATCAGCGGATCGCCAACCGCCACAAATCCGGCGAGGGGGCAACCCGCGTGTCGCGCCTGCGCCCCGCGGTTGCGATATTCACCCTGCTTCTGTTTGCTGGCGGCATCGGTCTTTATCTTGACCTTGGCCGTCCCGACCTTCGCGACCGGCCCATCGCCAGCCGTACTGACGAAATCATGGCCGCCCGTCAGGCCAGCGACAATGACGCCAACCGCAATGCGGCCCTTAACCGCGCGGTACAGGACCTGTCCAACCGCCTGCTTGAAAATCCCGATGACCTCAAAGGCTGGGAACTTCTGGGCGCCAGTCTGATGGCACTTGGCCGCCCCGAAGAAGCCCAGACCGCCTTCCTCGAAGCGGTCAAACAGTCTGACCGGGATGGTGATTATCTCGCGATGTATGCCGAAAGCGTCATCCGCACCAACAATGGGCAGGTCAATACAATCGCGCGCGGTGCGCTGGAAGAAGCCGCAAAATCCGGCAGCACCGACCCGCGTATCCAGTATTTCCTGGGCCTTGCCGACGCGCAGAACGGCAATGTCGCGGCTGCTGTCGACCGCTGGATCGCGCTGGCTAACTCGGCCCCGGCCGACGCCGGATGGCTGCCGATGGTGCTGGCCCGGATCGACGAAGCTGCTGTCGCCCAAGGCATCGACATTACTGGCCGGATCACCGTCACCCCGCCAATAGCATCCAATGCCCCTACCGGATCTGGTGGACCCTCGCGCGAGGACATGGAAGCCGCCGCCGAAATGACGCCCGAAGAACGTCAGGAAATGATCCTTGGCATGGTGTCCCAACTGGCCGACAGGCTGGCCGAAGACCCGGAAAACCCCGAAGGATGGGCACGTCTGATGCGCGCCTATATGGTGATCGACCAACCCGATCAGGCAAAGCAGGCCTATGATACCGCCCGCAAACAGTTTTCCGGCGATAGCGAACTTCTGACCCGGTTTGCCGGGCTGGCAGACGAGTTGGGCATCCCGACGGATTAACAACAGGCAACCGTTACCACCGCCGCTTTAACCGGCAATGCGGCAACAGAGTCGAACGCACCGTGCAAAATCACGGTGCGTTTTTCGTTGCCGCCACAGAACCGGACCCCGGCAAACCATACGCAAGAATAGTGTTCCTGCCCGAACTTTCGCCTGCATCCTATTGATTTGTCTTTCTGTTTCGCGAAATAGGCGGGTATCGAAAAATGAATGAAATTCAGTAAAGCATCATTTTTCACCTATAATATTGAAATTATTCTGTCTTTTCCTTCAATTCATGGCAAAGATTGATTATGATTTTCACCTATCAAAAGGGGGGCATTTCAAAATCCCCCACCCAAAAGAATAAGGACGACCCATGATCGCCGGTGCCAACGGGGCCGTAAGCAATTTGCTGCTGATTGAAGACAATCCGGGCGACGCCCGTTTGGTTCAGGAAGCCCTGCGCGAATTCACCCATCCGGTTCAGTTGCATCACGTAAAAGATGCCATGACCGCGCGCCAGTTCCTGCAAAAGGATGGCCCCTATCGCAATGCGCCAAGACCGCGTCTGATCCTGCTGGACCTGAACATGCCCCGCAAGGATGGCCGGGAAATGCTGCGCGAAATCCGCAATGATCCGTCATCCGCATCCATTCCAGTGATCGTGCTGACCACGTCCGGGGCCGAACATGATGTTGATCTGTGCTATGCCGCCGGAGCCAATTGCTATTTGCGCAAACCGGTCGATGTCACGGAATTCATCGACCTGATGAAAATGATCGAATCCTTCTGGCTCGGCCTTGCCCTGACCCCGTCGCCCTGATCCCGGTACGCTAACCTCGTCGGCTCCCTGATCCCGGCACGCAGCTCCCGCTGCCTCGCCCACACCACCCGAACGGTCTAGCAGCCCCACCCCGGCGCCTGCCCCGATGCCTTGACGGTTTGCAGTCCGCTGCCCCGATCACGCTACCCCGGTCA
>CAMPHD010000153.1 GCA_946885765.1 uncultured Thalassospira sp. | reverse complement strand
CTGGGAAACAATCTTTTCGCGCGATGCAATCACGTTTCTGATCACCGGCACCATCCTTGGCGGGGCGCTGGCAATGATGGTATTTGCCATCACGGTTGTCTCGATCCCGCTTCTGGTGGACCGTGATGTTGATGTGATTACCGCATTGATCACAAGCGTCACGGCATTTCGCAAAAACTGGCGGGTCCTGACCGGCTGGGCTGCGATGATTGCCGTCATGGCGGCGTGCGGCATGGTGGTCTTCCTGCTCGGCCTTGCCGTCATGATGCCGCTTCTGGGCTATTCAAGCTGGCACGCCTATCGCGGCCTGATCGACACCGAAAATGCCGAAGCCCGCCGCCTAAGACGTGTGGTGCCCTAACTGGCATTCAAACCCCGATCTTTGCCCGTAACGAAAAACGCCACCCAGTGAACGGGCGGCGTTTTCTCTAACAGGGTCGCGCTAACTGGTGGCTGATGCCCGCCGATCCGATGGACGCGCGGGCCGCACAAGGAACGTGCCCGCCACCACACAGCCCAGCGTCACGATCAGTTCCGGGCGCAATGTTTCCCCCAGAAGCAACGTCCCACCCGCCAGGCTGGTCAGCGCCATGACATAGCCGATCTGGCTGAGGAATACCGGGCCTGCCACGCGCTGCAATTCGAAATGGCAGATATACATCATGCTGGCGACCGCCATCTGAACCCCGATGATCAGCCACGCCATGCCATTGCCGAAATCAGGCACATGCAACTGATCCCGTCCGGTTTCAAACACAAGGCACAGGATCGCACTGGCCAGCATCATCCCCGACGCCAGCGTGAGCGGCGACGCCCCCGTGGGCCATGCCACCGTCCGGTAGACATTGCCAATCGCCAGACTGACCGGGATCAGGGCCGCCACCAGCAGATAAACCAGAAGGGTGCTATCAGGGGCGGTGATTTGCGGCACATACAAAAACAGCACACCGCAAAATCCAACCATCAACCCCATCAGGCGTTTGAACTGCGCGGTTTCAATCCCGATGCCCATCGAAATCAGATAGGTCATCAAGGGCGGCAATGCGGTAAAGACCCCGGCCATCGATGCCCCGATATAGGGCACCATGAAATAACCAAGCCCCATCGGAATGGCGAGGCTGACCAGACCGGCCACAAAATAATAGCGGATATATTTGCCCCGCAGCGGCGGCAAACCACCCCGCCCAATCGACAGCATCGCCAAAATCAGTCCGGCACCAAGGCATTGCCAGAACAGATAGGACAATGCCGGAATGCCTTCCTGCACACCGACTTTGGCCAGCAGGATCGAACTGCCGCCCATCGTTCCGGAACCAATCAGCAATAAAACAGGTTTGAGCCGGGTGGCGCTCATGGTCTTGATCCTTCCTCCGGCCTGCGCAGAGTTGTGGGGCGCGCAGGCAATTTCAATTTTCCGCACCCTAGCACAACATTACCAGTCGATCTTGCCGGTATTTGATCGTAGTTTATTTCCAATATGGAAATTATCGGATGAATTCACGGGGCTATGAATGGACCGCCTGCGCGCACTGGAATGTTTTCGCAAAATCGCCGAACGCGGTACATTTGCCGCCGCCGCCCGCGAACTCAACATGACGCCCGGCTCGATGACCAAGCATATCAACGCCCTTGAAGACCAGCTTGGCGTGCAACTGATCGCGCGCACCACGCGGCGTATGAGCCTGACCGAGGCGGGCGAAACCTATCTTGGCCGGATTGCCGGTATTCTTGATGACATGGCCGATGCCGATGAAACCGTGCGCGACCTTAACGATGGCCCGAGCGGGCGGGTGCGCATTGCCGCCCCGATGTCGTTTGGCATCCGGCAACTGTCCCCGATGATTGCCGAAATGATCGATGCCTATCCCGAACTGACCATCGAACTTGAACTGAATGACAAGGTCGTCGATCTGATTGACGAAGGCTTTGATATCGCCCTTCGGATCAGTGAGGCATTGCCCAATTCAAGCCTTATTGCCCGGCGATTATGCGGCTATTCCAGAGTCTTATGCGCAAGCCCCGCCTATCTTGCCAAATCTCCCGCACTCGAAAAGCCCGAGGATCTTTTGAACCACAACTGCTTTGTCTATACCAATGACAGTCGCCCGGGTTTCTGGACTTTCTCCGATGGTGAAAATGAACGCAACGTTCAGGTCAAGGGCCGCTTTTATGTCAACAGCAGCCTTGCGAAGCGTGACGCACTGCTGCAAGGTTGCGGGATCACGCTGACACCCCGACTGGTTGTCGCGGATTTGCTGCAGGATGGCCACCTCGTAAGCCTGCTGGATGATTTCGCCCCGCGCGAACTGGGACTTTTCGCATTATGTGCACCGCAACGTCATAAACTGCGTAAGATCAGAACCGTGATTGATTTCATGGCCCGGAAATTACGCGCAAATAGTGATCAGAGCATTCGATGACATCGCCCAAAACCGTTTCGACACGCCTTCTGGCATCACTGCCCGTCCTTGGTGCCCTGACCATTACCAATATCGCACATGCCCAGCAGGACACCGCATCCGGCCCGCAATCAATGCGCACCCCCGATGATAAATGGGGTGTCTCGCTGTCGATTGAAAACGATCTGTTCACCAAGAACAATCAGGACCAGCATTACACCAATGGCGTGCGGCTTGCCTTCGTCTCCCCCGAAGACAGCGCGCCCGAACCGGTTCTGAGTGCAGCCAAGGCCGTGCCGTTTTTCGCATCGAACGGTCGCATCCGCACCAGCTACGCCATCGGGCAAAGCATGTTCACACCAAACGACATCACCATTGCTGAAAACCAGCCCGATGACCGCCCGTGGGCTGGTCTGCTTTATGGCAGTGTCGGGCTTTTGTCCGATACCGGATTGCAGCGCGAAGGCGACAGCGACTATTCGCGCATCGATACGCTTGAACTGACCCTTGGCGTCGTCGGCCCGGCATCCTTCGCCGACAATACCCAGAAAGTCGTTCATAAAATGATCGACAGCCCGGAACCCCAGGGCTGGGACAACCAGATCCGCAACGAACCGATTGTCAACCTGGCCTATGAACGCAAATACCGAAGCTGGTTCGAAGGCGATGTACTGGGCCTTGAATATGACGCCACCCCGCATGCCGGTTTCATGCTGGGTAACGCCTATACCAATGCCGAAGTTGGGACCATGTTCCGGCTGGGCTTTGACCTTCCGGCGGATTACGGCCCGCCGCGCATCCGCCCAAGCCTTCCGGGATCGGACTTCTTCGCACCCGACACCGAAGGCGTGCCCATCAGCGGCTATCTGTTTGCCGGGGCTGCGGGTCGCTGGGTACTGCGTGACATCACCCTTGATGGCAACACCTTCAAGGACAGCAATTCCGTCGACAAGGAACCGCTGGTCGGCGATCTGCAAATCGGTTTCGCCATCATCGTCGGACAGGCCCGCTTCACCTACACCCACGTCTATCGCACCGCCGAATTCGAAGGCCAGGACAAGGGCGATCAGTTCGGCTCGCTCTCCGTCTCCTTCCGGTTCTGATCCGATACGATCAAATAAAAAACGGGGCCACTTGGGCCCCGTTTTCATTTCTCTGACAGATCGGACGATCTCAAAGCCCCGGTATCAGCTTGCCCGGGTTCATCAATCCTTTGGGATCAATCGCCGATTTGATCGCGCGCATCAGGGCAATCGTATCCGGGCCATGTTCGGCTTCCATGAAATCAAGCTTGCCATAACCGATGCCATGTTCGCCGGTGCAGGTCCCGCCCAGTTTAAGCGCACGTTCGACCATGCGATCATGCAGGCGTTTGGCTTCGGCCATCTGGCCTTCATCTTCGGGGTCCAGCAGAATCAGGGTATGGAAATTGCCATCACCCACATGGCCGACAATCGTGCAGGTCAGCGGGCTGGCATCACAATCGGCCCGCGTTTCGCGGATCGCCTCGGCCAGTTTTGAAATCGGCACGCAAACGTCAGTCGGCATCCCGGCCTTGCCCGGTTCAAGCTGCAGCGACGCGTAATACGCCTTGTGGCGTGCCGCCCACAATTTGTTGCGGTCTTCCTGACGGGTCGCCCACTGGAATTCCTCGGCACCAAATTCCTCGGCAACCGACTGAACAAATTCCGCCTGTTCCTTCACGCCCGCTTCGGTGCCATGGAACTCGAAAAACAGCGTCGGGGCTTCCTTGTGATCGGTCTTGGAATAATTGTTGATCGCGCGGATTTGCATCTCGTCCAGAAACTCGATGCGCGCCACCGGAATACCCGCCTGAATGGTCAGGATCACGGTATCGACCGCCGCATCAACACTCGGAAACGCACAGACTGCCGCCGACATCGCTTCGGGGATGCCATACAGCTTCAATGCGATTTCGGTGATCACGCCAAGCGTACCTTCGGACCCGACAAACAGGCGCGTCAGGTCGTAACCTGCCGATGATTTGCGCGCCCGGTTGGCGGTCTTGATGATCTTGCCATCCGGTGTGACGACGGTAAGGTTCAAAACATTGTCTCGCATGGTGCCATAACGCACCGCATTGGTGCCCGATGCGCGCGTTGCCGTCATGCCGCCAATCGACGCATTCGCCCCCGGATCAATCGGGAAAAACAGACCGGTATCGCGCAGATGATCGTTAAGCTGTTCGCGCGTCACCCCGGCCTGAACCCGGCAATCAAGGTCCTCGTTATTGACCTCAAGGATCGCATCCATCCGCGAAAGATCAATACAGATCCCCCCGCGCAGTGCCGCGACATGCCCCTCAAGCGACGACCCGGTGCCAAACGGCACGATCGGCACGTTATGTTCGGCACAAAGTGTCACGACCTTCGCGACTTCCTCGGTCGAGGTGGCAAAAACCACCGCATCGGGCGGGGATGCCACGTGCCAGCTTTCATCCTTGCCATGCTGTTCGAGAACGGCGGCGGCGGTCGACAGGCGATCCCCCAGCATATCGCGCAGGGACGCGATCAGGCTTTCGGGGGTTTCAATGCGGTCATATTGGCGATGGGACATGACGTTCCTCTTGGTCTTCGGTGGCAGCCTGCCGGAATCAGACGGGGCGCATG
The DNA here is from genome assembly GCA_946885765.1 of uncultured Thalassospira sp. The sequence goes on along the minus strand of CAMPHD010000153.1, from coordinate 2,591 downwards.
ACCGGCAGGTCAAAAATTTGGCCCCCAGCCTAATCCGATACATCCCAAATTGGTATTACCTTTTGCCGCGAAATGCAAAAAACCGCCCATAATGTTACGGGCGGTTTTGCAAATCCGGTTACGATGTCCGCCTGTCTCAGACGCCAAGTGCGTCCTTGACCGCGGCCAGTCCGTCGTCGCCATCCTTGGTGGTCACACCCGCAAGCCACGCATCAAGAACCGACGGGTCTTCTTTCAGAAGCTTGGTCGCGGCATCATTGGGTGCCATGCCGTCATTGATGATCATCCCCATCATGGTGTTTTCCATATCAAGGGTGAAACTGACATTATCAAGCAGCTTGCCAACATTCGGGCAGGCCTTGGCAAAGTCGCCGCGTACCAGCGTATAGACATCCGCCCCGCCGTAATTCGGGCCGAAATAATCATCGCCACCTTCAAGATAGGTCAGGTCGAACTGGTTGTTCATCGGATGCGGTGCCCATGCCAGGAACACGATCCAGTCTTCGCCGCGTTCAAGGCGCTTGGCCTGTGCCAGCATCGCCTGTTCGCTGCTTTCGACAAGTTCCCAACCCTCAAGACCGAAATCACCGGAATCGATCATTTTCTGGATCAACTGGTTGGCCGGTGCGCCCGGCTCAATGCCGTAAATCTTGTGATCGAACTCTTCACCATGTGCGCCCAGATCGGCAAAGCTTTTGATCCCTTCGGCGGCAACATATTCCGGCACGGCAAGCGTGAATTTCGCCCCCTTCAGGTTCACACCCAGATTTTCAATACCGCCCTTTTTGTCCGCCGCATCAACGAATTTCTGCTGGGCGGGCATCCAGTTGCCCTGAAACACGTCGACTTCCCCGGCACCCAGCATTTCAAAGGTCACCGGCACGGAAATGGTTTCAACTTTCTGCTGATAGCCCAATGCTTCAAGCACCACACCGGTCAGCGCATTGGTCGATGTGATGTCGGTCCATTGCGGGTCGGAAAACACCACGGTATCGCAGGCGGCATCTGCAGCACTTGCAGGCGTCGTCTGGCCAAACCCGGCCAGTGCAACACCGATCGCCATCATCCCCAAAAGTCCTGTTTTTTTCATTTTTTGCCTCCTTCTGATTGGTTAATTGCTGTTCCGGCCGTTCATTCCCCTACCGCCGGAACCGTCAGACGCGCGTCAAGTTCAACATCATCAAGATCAAGATGGTTGCGCATATACATGGTCGAACTATCGCGTTTCGGCTGATGATCCCACGGTGTAACCCTCCCTTGTGTCAGGGCTTCATAAACCAGCTTGCGGCGTTTCTGGCTGTGGATGACGCGTTTGCGGAACGCATCCAGATCCCAGTTTTCCGCAAGTTCGGCACGAAACGCATCGCGGATTTCGCCGTGTGCCGGATCATTGATCAAATCGCGCACTTCATCGGGATCGCTTTCAAGATCATAAAGCATATCGGGATCAATCCCCGATGCGATGTATTTATAGGCCCCGCGCCGGATCATGATGATCGGGGACAATGCCCCCTCGCCGCAATATTCGCCAATCACCTCGTCATGGCCGCCGGTGCCCTGCATGTGCGGCACCAGACTTCTGCCATCGATCTGCACCGCCAAATCACCTGATCCATCCCCGGCAAGTTCACGCAGGGTTGGCAGAATATCGATCAGCGACACCGATTGCGAAACGCGTTTCTGTCCCTTTGCCCCCGGAAAGGCAAAGAACATCGGCACCCGTGCGCTCGGTTCAAACCACGACATTTTGTACCACATGCCGCGTTCGCCCAGCATGTCGCCGTGATCACCGCTAAACACGATCAGCGTGTCGTTGTCCATGCCGGTTTCGCGCAGGGTCTGCATCAGTAACCCGACCAGACTGTCGACATAACTGATCGAAGCATAATAGGCACGGCGCGCCTGAAGGATTTCGTCATCGGTAACCGGCTGTTCATCAAGATTATAGACATGACGCAAACGCCGTGAATGCGGATCAGGTTCCGCATCATCGATCCTGACCCGCACCGGATCAATTTCCACCCCGTCATAAAGGTCCCAGAATTCCGGGCGCGCATTATACGGATCATGCGGATGGGTGAACGACACCGTCAGGAAAAACGGACGATCATCGTGTTTTTTCTGGCGCGCGACGTCATAAAGGTAACGCCTCGCCTCGAACGCGGTTTCGTCATCGAAATCAAGCTGGTTGGAACGGTAAACCGGCCCGGCCTGCGTGACCGACCCCATATTGTGATACCAGCTTGGCCGGTCCTCGAAATTGTCCCAGTCGCAATACCATCCGTAATCGGCCGGATAGATATCCGATGTCAGGCGGTCCTCGTAACCGTGAAGCTGATCGGCGCCGCAAAAGTGCATCTTGCCCGAAAGGGCGGTGCGGTATCCGGCACGCCGCAGGTAATGTGCCACGGTCGGTATATCGGACGGCAGGTCGGATGCGTTGTCATAGGCCTCGATCCGGCCGGGCAATTGCCCGGTCATCAGGCAAAAGCGCGACGGCGCGCAAAGCGGGCTGTTGGTATAAGCGGAATCAAAAACCACTGCATTTTCACACAGCGCATCAATGTTGGGCGTTTTGACCACCTCATGAC
>CAMPHD010000152.1 GCA_946885765.1 uncultured Thalassospira sp. | reverse complement strand
TGCCGGGCGACAACGTCCAGATGACCGCAACCCTCATTGCACCGATCGCAATGGATGAAGGTCTGCGTTTCGCAATCCGTGAAGGCGGTCGTACCGTCGGCGCGGGCGTTGTTGCCAAGATCATCGAGTAATTTTCTCTTGATCTTTGTGAAGCGGGCGGCTATGTAAGCCGCCCGCAACACTTTTGCGGCAATCGTCAACTCCAGTTGAGGGGCCGGTGTCCTTTTGAGGGCTCCGGTACATAATTACATGGATAGTCAGAACATTCGCAGTCGCCTGAAGGCGTTTGACCATCGCGTGCTGGATCAGTCCACGCGCGAGATCGTCAATACGGCGAAGCGCACTGGCGCAGAGGTCCGCGGCCCGATTCCGCTGCCGACCCGCATTGAGAAATACACTGTTCTGCGGTCTCCGCACATCGATAAGAAATCGCGTGAACAGTTCGAAATCCGTACGCACAAGCGTCTTCTCGACATTGTCGACCCGACACCCCAGACCGTTGATGCTCTGATGAAGCTCGACCTGGCTGCTGGCGTCGACGTCGAGATCAAGCTTTAATCGGGAGTAAGCCGCAATGCGTAGTGGACTTATTACCCAGAAGGTTGGCATGACTCGCGTCTTCACAGACGAAGGCGTGCATCTTCCTGTCACCGTTCTGAAAGTCGATAACCTTCAGGTCGTTGCTAATCGTACCAGCGACACCGACGGTTACGTTGCTGTTCAGCTTGGCTATGGCAAAGCAAAAGTGAAAAACGTATCGAAGCCGATGCGCGGTCACTTCGCAAAAGCCAAGGTTGAGCCGAAAGCCAAACTTGCTGAATTCCGCGTTAGCGAAGATGCGCTGATCGAAGTCGGTGCCGAACTTTCGGCAACCCACTTTGTCGAAGGCCAGTTCGTTGACGTTATCGGCACCTCCATCGGTAAAGGTTTTGCCGGTGCGATGAAGCGCCATAATTTCGGTGGTCTGCGTGCGTCGCACGGTGTGTCTGTATCGCACCGTTCGCATGGTTCCACCGGTCAGTGCCAGGATCCGGGCCGCGTCTTCAAAGGTAAGAAGATGGCTGGTCACATGGGTGCGGCTCGCGTAACCGTTCAGTCCCTGAAAATCGTCTCTACCGACGAAGCAAAGGGGCTTGTTCTGGTTCACGGTGCTGTTCCGGGTCATGCTGGTGCGTATGTCCTTGTCAAGGATGCTGTGAAACGTGCTGCACCGGAAGGTCTGCCGTTCCCGGCCGCGCTGAAGGGTGCTGCTGCCCCGGCTGCTGAAGAAGCTGTCGCCGAGGATAAGGAATAAGCATCATGAAGCACGATATTCTTAAACTTGACGCGTCCAAGGCAGGTAACATTGATCTCGCAGAAGAGATCTTTGGTCTGGACGTTCGTCGTGACATCCTTCACCGCATGGTGAACTGGCAGTTGGCAAAACGCCGCGCCGGTACCCACAAGGTCAAGGAAAAAAGCGAGATCTCTGCGACCACGAAAAAATTCGTACGTCAGAAGGGTAGTGGCGGTGCACGTCACGGTTCCCGTAAAGCCGTACAGTTCCGTGGTGGTGGTGTGGCGCATGGTCCGCGTGTTCGCGATCATTCGCACGATCTGACCAAGAAGTTCCGTAAGCTCGCGCTGAAAACCGCTCTGTCGGCCAAAGCAAAGGACGGTAAGCTTATCGTTCTTGATAATGCGGAATTCTCGGACGCCAAAACCAAGAATCTGGTCGCAGTTTTCGCTAAGCTCGGCTGGAAGTCTGCACTGATCATCGACGGTTCGCAGGTCAATGAGGGCTTTGCACGCGCAGCGCGCAACATCCCGCAGATTGATGTGCTGCCCGAGATTGGTGCTAACGTCTATGACATCCTGCGCCGTGACACCCTGGTGCTGACCAAGGGTGCGGTCGAAGCGTTGGAGGCACGTCTCAAATGACGATCATCAGCAAAGAGCGGATGTACGAAGTCATCCGCGCCCCGCATATCACTGAAAAGTCGACGCTGATTTCTGAGCACAACGCAGTTGCGTTCAAAGTTGCGATCGACGCCACCAAGCCGGAGATCAAGGCTGCTGTGGAAGGTCTGTTCGGGGTGAAGGTCAAGGCGGTCAATACCTCTGTGGTAAAAGGCAAGACCAAGCGTTTTCGCGGTACTGTCGGTCGCCGGAGCGATTTCAAGAAAGCGATGGTTACCCTCGAAGAGGGTCAGTCCATCGACGTGACGACGGGAATCTAAGACATGGCTTTGAAGAAGTTTAAACCAACCTCTCCTGGTCGCCGTCAGCTGGTTCTTGTTGATCGTTCCGATCTCCACAAGGGCAAGCCGATCAAAGCGTTGACCGAAGGTCTTCGCAAGAAAGGTGGCCGTAACAACTCTGGTCGTATCACCGCCCGCCGTATTGGTGGTGGTCACAAGCGTCGTTACCGCATCATCGACTTCAAACGTACCAAGTTTGATGTCGTCGGTACGGTCGAACGTCTGGAATATGATCCGAACCGCACGGCGTTCATCGCCCTGGTTCGTTATTCCGATGACGAGTTGGCCTACATCCTCGCACCGCAGCGTCTTGCTGTCGGCGACAACGTTGTTGCAGCCGAACGCGTAGATATTAAGCCGGGCAATGCCGCACCGCTGAAGAATATTCCGGTCGGTACCATCGTCCACAACGTCGAACTGAAGGCCGGTAAAGGTGGTCAGATCGCACGTTCGGCAGGCACCTATGTGCAGCTTGTCGGTAAGGACCAGGGTTACGCCCAGCTTAAGCTGTCCTCCGGTGAGGTACGTTTGGTTCGTGGTGAATGCATGGCTACCATCGGTGCCGTGTCGAACCAGGACCAGCAGAACACAAACCTTGGTAAAGCTGGCCGTCATCGCTGGCTTGGCAAGCGTCCTTCGGTTCGTGGTGTTGCCATGAACCCGATCGATCACCCGCATGGTGGTGGTGAAGGTCGCACGTCGGGTGGTCGTCACCCGGTTACGCCGTGGGGTAAACCCACCAAGGGCAAACGTACCCGCTCGAACAAAAAGACTGACGCGCTCATCATGCGCCGTCGTCATAAGAGCTAACGGAGGAGGCTAGACTATGGCGCGTTCCGTTTGGAAGGGTCCGTTTGTAGACGGATACCTTCTTAAGAAAGCCGAAACAGTCCGTGCTTCAGGCCGGAATGAGGTAATTAAGACCTGGTCGCGGCGCTCGACGATTTTGCCGCAATTCGTAGGCCTCACCTTTGGGGTTTACAATGGCCAGAAGTTTCTGCCGGTACTTGTGAACGAAGATATGATCGGTCATAAGTTCGGCGAGTTTTCGCCGACCCGTACCTATTATGGTCACGCGGCCGACAAGAAGGCGAAGAGGAAGTAACGATGGGTAAAAAAGCTGACATCCGTCGGCTGGCGGACAACGAGGCCGCGGCTTCGCTCCGGGCAGTACGCATTTCCCCGCGTAAGCTCAACCTCGTCGCCGAGTCGATCCGTGGTATGAAGGCAGAGGCTGCTTTGGCAGAGCTCACCTTCTCCAACAAACGCATTTCGCAGGACGTCAAAAAGCTGCTGGAATCGGCGATCGCTAACGCCGAGAACAACCATCAGCTTGATGTCGACCGTCTCTTTATCAAAGAGGCGACTGTTGGTAAGGCATTCGTGATGAAACGTTGGCGGGCCCGCGCACGCGGTCGCGTTGGCAAGATCATTAAGCCGTTCTCCAACATGCGCATCGTCGTCTGCGAACGTGAGGAGACCGAGTAATGGGTCAGAAAGTAAATCCGATCGGTCTGCGCGTTGGTATCAACCGTACCTGGGATTCCCGCTGGTACGCCAACAAGTCCGATTTCGCTGGCCTTCTTCATGAAGATCTGGCGATCCGTAAATACATCTTCGACCGTCTGAAACAGGCGGGTGTATCGAAGGTGATTATCGAACGTCCGGCGAAAAAAGCCCGCATCTCGATCCACTCTGCCCGTCCGGGTGTTGTGATCGGGAAAAAAGGCCAGGACATCGAGAAGCTCAAGAACGATCTGCAGAAACTGACGAAGTCGGAAGTGCAGGTTAACATCATCGAAATCCGTAAACCGGAAATCGATGCCAAGCTGGTCGCTGATAACATCGCCCAGCAGCTTGAGCGCCGTGTTTCGTTCCGTCGCGCCATGAAGCGCTCGGTTCAGAACGCAATCCGTCTCGGTGCTGGTGGCATTCGTATTAATGCTGCTGGTCGTCTTGGTGGTGCTGAAATCGCTCGTACCGAATGGTACCGTGAAGGTCGCGTTCCGCTGCACACTCTGCGTGCGGACGTTGATTATGGCACTTCGGAAGCTCACACCACCTATGGTGTTTGCGGTCTGAAGGTCTGGATCTTCAAGGGCGAAATCATGGCTCACGATCCGTTGGCTTCCGAGCGTAAAGCGCTCGAGTCGGCTGGTTCAGGTCGTAAGTAAGGAGATAGAGAGATGCTTTCTCCAAAACGTACAAAGTTCCGTAAAGCACACAAGGGTCGCCTTAAAGGTGAGGCCAAAGGTGGTACGGAACTTAATTTCGGCGCTTATGGCTTGAAAGCCTTGGAGCCGGAGCGTATAACGGCGCGTCAGATCGAAGCGGCTCGCCGCGCGATCACCCGCCACATGCGCCGTCAAGGTCGCGTGTGGATCCGCGTTTTCCCGGATCTCCCGGTATCGCAGAAGCCTGCTGAAGTCCGTCAGGGTAAAGGCAAGGGCTCTGTCGAATATTGGGCTGCCCGTGTTAAACCGGGTCGGATTATGTTTGAACTTGACGGTGTTCCGCTGGATCTTGCACGTCGGGCTTTCGAGCTCGCAGCGGCAAAATTGCCGATCAAGACCAAGTTTGTCACGCGTCTTGGTGAAGGGGAGTAATTAGTGATGAAAATTGCTGATCTCCGCGCGAAAAGCGCTGATGAACTAAAACAGATGCTGCTCGACCTGCGTAAGGAATCGTTCAATATGCGTTTCCAGCAGGCTTCCGGTCAGTTCGAGAACACTGCGCAGGTCCGTAAGGTCCGCCGTGATATCGCCCGCATCAAAACCCTTCTCGGAAACGAGAAGGGTGCTACTGCGGCCTAACTGGACACGCATAGGAGTTAAGACACATGCCGAGGCGTGTATTGCAGGGGACAGTCGTTTCGACAAAAAACGACAAGACTGTGGTGGTCCGTGTGGAACGCCAGGTCATGCACCCGCTGTATAAAAAGTATGTGCGCAAGTCGAAGAAATTCCACGCGCATGATGAAGAGAACCGCTTCAAGACGGGTGACGTCGTTCGTATTCGCGAATGCCGGCCGATCTCGAAATTGAAGTCTTGGGAAGTAGTGGTCGAGGAGTGAGTCCTCAGCCCAACCATAGTCAAGGGGTAAACCCATGATCCAGATGCAGTCTAATCTGGACGTTGCCGACAACAGCGGCGCTCGCCGTGTTCAGTGTATCAAAGTACTGGGCGGCTCGAAGCGCAAAACCGCTAATGTTGGTGATGTTATCGTGGTTTCCGTTAAGGAAGCCATTCCGCGCGGTCGTGTTAAGAAGGGTGCAGTACACAAAGCTGTCATCGTTCGGACCGCAAAGGAAATTCGTCGTTCCGATGGATCGGCGATCCGCTTTGACCGTAACGCGGCCGTTCTCATTAATGCGAATGGTGAGCCGATCGGTACGCGTATTTTCGGCCCGGTAACCCGTGAACTTCGTTCGCGTGGTTACATGAAGATCATTTCGCTTGCCCCGGAGGTGCTGTAATGGCTGCCAAGATTAAAAAGGGTGATCGCGTCATTGTTCTGACGGGTAAAGATAAAGGGAAAACCGGCGAAGTTATCGCCGCTTTCCCGACCGAGAACAAAGTTCTGGTTTCGGGCATCAACCTGGTGAAACGTCACCAGCGCCCGACCGGTGCTGATGCTGGCGGCATTGTCGAGAAGGAAGCGAAAATCAACGTTTCCAACGTGGCGATTGTCGACCCGAAAGAAAACAAGCCGACCCGCGTCGGTTTCAAGACCCTCGATGATGGTCGCAAGGTTCGCGTAGCGAAGCTCAGCGGCGAAGTCATCGACAACTGAGGGACGGAAAAATGACGCGCCTGCGCGAACATTACAAAGAAGTGGTGCGTGACGCACTCCAGAAGGAGTTCTCTTACGAGAATTCCATGGAGATTCCGCGCCTCGAGAAGATCGTGATCAATATGGGTGTCGGCGACGCCACCCAGGATCGCAAAAAGCTGGAAGGTGCGGCGGCCGATCTTGCTGCCATCACCGGTCAGAAGCCTATCTTCACCAAGGCGAAAAAGTCGGTAGCGGCTTTCAAGCTTCGTGAAGGCATGAATATCGGTTGTAAAGTGACCCTGCGTCGCGACCGTATGTTCGAGTTCCTGGACCGTCTGGTTTCGGTCGCGCTTCCGCGCGTTCGTGACTTCCGCGGCCTGAACAAAAAATCCTTCGATGGTCGTGGCAACTTTGCCATGGGCCTCAAGGAACAGTTCGTCTTTCCTGAAGTCGAGTACGACAAAGTCGACTCGGTCCGCGGGATGGACATCATCATTTGCACCACGGCAAAGTCCGACGCCGAAGCTCTCGCCCTTCTCAAGGGCTTTGATCTTCCGTTCGGAAACTAACTGGAGGTTGGCCCATGGCCAAGAAGAGCGCTGTAGAGCGTGAACTCAAACGTGAGCGCCTGGCTAAGCAGCATGCTGCCAAGCGTGCCGCCCTTAAAGCGGTCATCAACAATCGCGAGACCTCTCCTGAAGAGCGTATCGCGTGCGTGATCAAACTCGCCCAGCTGCCGCGTAATTCGGCCCGTATCCGTCAGCGTATTCGCTGCCAGGTTTCCGGTCGTCCGCGCGGTGTCTATCGCAAATTCCGCCTGTCCCGTATCGCGCTTCGTGAACTTGCTTCGCGTGGCCAGATCCCGGGCATGGTGAAGTCGAGCTGGTAAGGAGGACATCACATGTCGATGACTGATCCCGTAGGCGATATGCTCACGCGTATCCGCAACGGTCAGCGCGTTGGTAAATCCAACGTTGCTTCGCCGGCTTCGAAACTGCGTACCGGTGTGCTGGATGTTCTCCAGCGCGAAGGTTATATCCGCGGTTACAGCATTAATGAAATTCGCAAGGGCGTCAGCGAAATCAACATCGAACTCAAATATTTTGAGGGCGAAGGTGTGATTAAGCAGATCGACCGCGTCTCGACCCCTGGTCGCCGTGTTTATTCGAAGATCAAAGATCTTCCGAAAGTTTACAACGGCCTGGGCATCGCAGTCCTGTCCACTCCGAAAGGGGTTCTATCGGATCAGGAGGCTCGCGATCAGAATGTCGGCGGCGAAATCCTCTGCAAGGTATTCTAAGGAGGGCCAACGATGTCGCGAGTAGGAAAAAATCCGGTGGTCGTGCCTAACGGCGTTACCATCACCCTGACCGAAGAACAGATCAGTGCAAAAGGCAAGCTCGGTGAGCTTCGTCTGCCGCTGACCTCGGACGTAACTGTTTCACAGGATGACAACCAGATCACCGTGAAACCGGCCAACGATAGCAAGCGCGCCCGTGCCCTCTGGGGTACCACACGCGCCAATATCGCAAACCTCGTAACCGGGGTTTCGGACGGTTTCACCAAGAAACTGGAAATCACCGGTGTTGGTTACCGTGCGCAGGTCCAGGG
>CAMPHD010000151.1 GCA_946885765.1 uncultured Thalassospira sp. | reverse complement strand
GTATATGATCGAATGCAAGTGGCTGATGCTTTACACCGCTGACTGGGATGCCCTTGAAAAGAAGATCGCGCAGTTTGAAAAGTCCCTGAAGAACAAGGATCAGGACTGGGCCGAGGAACAGGTGGCAAGCGATGGTTCCTGGGGGCCTTGCTATGATCAGTGGTTCCTGAAGGTTGACGCGATGATTGATGCGGTCAATGCGCTGGCGGATGAGGGGGTTGCGCCGGATTATCCGATGACATTCCTGGCCCCGGTTGCCAAACCGGCGGATCTGGTTGCCTGGCTGAACAGTCAGAAAACATCGCGGATTTTTGCCGATGGTCTTGATCGCCGCGATGCGCTGGGTGCGGTCAGTGCCGCATTGTCGGAGATGTGTTTCAAAAGCGAAATCCGCGATTATTTCCGCCAGTATGTCAAAGGTTTCGACCTGAGCGATGATTATATCGCGGCTTATAAAAGTTGGCTGGATGATTGGCAGGACGCACAATCAGGATATTGGGGCGGCTGGTTTGAAACAGACGCGGGCGATATTCTGAAAAGTCCTGACCTTAGCCTGACCTTCCACAATATTTCCTACCAACATGGCAAGGTCGGGCTCTGGTCGGCCATCTTCAAGACGACACTTGCAATCCGTGATGATGCCTATCCGTTTGGCTGGAAGCACAATGGTGATTTCAACAACCACAATAACTATGACGTTGCCAAAATCTTTGACCTTGGCTGGGCTGAAGTCGATAGTGGCAGCCAAAAATCCGCATCAGCCGACATTTCCACGATCCTTGACTGGTGCCTGACCAAATCCATGACGCCGGATGGCGGGTTCATTGATGACCCGACTTTCTATAATTCGGTCGGGGCGGCGTATTATTACGGTGTGTCGTTCCTGGATCAGATTGGATATTTCGGTACCGATATTCCGTTCTGGACCGATCATGCCTTTGCCGATGGTCCGGCACTGTGCTGTAAGATCCAGAAAAAGATGAAGGCCGAAAAGCTCGATGATGACGAGGCTGAGGCTGCGATGGAAAAACTGGTGGATGCCTGCGGAAACTGTGGTTAGGCACGGCTGAATGCCGGGGGCGGAACAAATTCGTGTCTCTCCGTTGGCAAAATGCACCGGATGCTACCCATATATGTTTTATGGCGGCAACAAATCGGTGAGGGACCAGAATGTCTGATCGCAGAGATATTGACATTGCATTCTTGCGCCAGCGTCTTGAAGACCGGCGCGCGGATATCAGTGCCCATTCAAACCATTCGGAAGATTATCGAAAGCCGGTTGAACTCGATCAGCAGGCCGTCGGTCGCCTGTCGCGCATGGATGCGCTTCAGGATCAGCAGATGCATCTGGAACAGGAACGCCGTCGTGCTGCCGAACTTGATCGCATCGAAAAGACACTGGCCCGGATCGAACGTGACGATTACGGCTTTTGCCATAACTGCGGTGAGGAAATCGAAAAGAAACGCCTGGAGTTTGATCCGACCACACCGCTATGCGTCGACTGCGCTGCCCATGTTAAACACAGCTAGGGACGGTCCTGGCAAACCAGTCAGACCGAATTAACGTATCCAGTATATGGCAGTTCAAAGGGCGAAACGCACCAGATCGAACCCATTAAGCAAGTGGGGCGCAGTCACAGTATGCGGACTGATCGCGCTGTTTCTGTTTTTGACGGGCAGTAATCCCGCAGAGGCGCAGCAAAACAGTTGTGCGGTTGCACGTGCACCGGTTGCGCGCCTTTCCTTCATCAATCAGGACCCGATGCTGGATCGTCACCGGTCTGTCCGCTGGCTCAATAACCGTGCCAATCAGGGCAGTCGCTATATGGTGACCGGGCTGACCGAATATGAACTTCAGGCGCGGTTTGACATGCGCCTTGAACCGGTCGAAGTCGGGGTTGGGCAGTTTTGCCTGTATCCGATCCACATCAATCCCGAGGTCGAGGTTATCAAACATCTGGTGTATGTCGCATCGGAGCTTGAACGCGGCACATGCGAATATGACGTGGTTTATGCCCACGAAGGGCAGCATGTGCAGATCAACCAGCATATGGAACAGGATATTCAGCGGGAACTTGATGCGATGGTTGCGGAAATCACCGCAGATTTCGCAAGCATACGACCGGTTGGTGCAGGCGAGGTGCAACGTTTGCAACGGCGCTTATTGAACCAGTATGGACTGGATTTCAAGCGCCGGTTGCGTGCAATTGACCTTTCGCGACGTGAAGACCATCGTGCGATTGATACGCCGGATGAATATGAACGGTTATCAAAGGCATGCGGGCCAAATTCGGCATTCCAGACAACATTGCCCGAAGCCATGCGATGACTGTTTCGGTGGCAATGCCAGCACGACCACTTTTTGCAGGCACCTTCATGCCGTGCTGTCGAGGGTCACAAGACCCTTTTCTATGGCGTACCGCACCAGCCCGGCAGAACTGTCGATATCAAGCTTGCGTTTGATGTTGCGGCGGTGGGTTTCAACGGTTCGCACGCTGATATCAAGTTCGCGGGCGACGTGCTTGTTGCTGGCACCTTTGGCCAGAAGCCGCAAGACGGTGCGTTCCCGGGTCGTCAGCGGCATGCCGTCGTCAGGCATGCCTTCATTGTTGCTGATGCGATCAAAGGTCGGGCTATAGGCCTCGCCGCCACTGGCAATCGTTTCGATCGCGCGGACCATGTCGTTTGACGATACGTCCTTCAGGATGAAGCCACGGGCACCCGCCAGCCGGGCGGTGCGAAGATATTCCGGGTTTTCATGCATGGTCAGGATGATGACCTTGATATCGGGCATGGTTTCGCGGAATTTTTCGGCGGCTTCAAGCCCGTTCATCACCGGCATCGAGATATCCATCAGAACGATGTCGGGTCTGACATTAGAGGCCAGCGACAGGGCTTCCATGCCGTTTCCGGCTTCGCCGACGATATCGATATGGTCATAGCATTCAAGACGTGAACGAATGCCATCCATGACCAGCGCATGGTCGTCGCACAGCAAAACACGAATGGGGCGGTTGGGCGAATAGGAGATATTTGCGCTGCTCATGGTCAATTCAGTTCTCTGTCACATTGCCGAAACATCTGGGCCAAAACATCTGATGTCACCTTAGCCGGTGATGGCGGTGACGGGTAGATCATTATCACGCGAAACCGGAATATAGGCTGTGATGGTTGTACCATCATCCGGTTCGGATTTGACAGCCATGCCGCCACCATGGAATTCCATGCGTTCGCGCATATTGCGAAGTCCGATCCCGGCACGCGGATCGCGGTTGCGAATATAACGGTTGGTTTCAAACCCTATACCGTTATCGATGATTTTCATAACGACACTCTGGCCTTCGCGGCGGATGGTTACCTTGATATGCGTGGCATCGGCATGGCGTTCGATATTGGTCAGGGTTTCCTGCAAGACGCGATACAGGGTCGTCTTTTTCGCGATATCAAGAACAACATCGATATTATCCGATTTGACATCAATCTGCATGTCGGACCGGTCTGCCAGTTCCTTGCACATGCTTTCAATCGCGGGACGGAGGCCCAGATCATCAAGCACGGCCGGGCGCAGGTCGCGTGATATGCGACGGACCTCGTGAATGGCATCCTGCAATCGCTTGGCGGCCTTTTCCATGGGTTCGGTCGCGGCATTCTTTTCCGGTCCCAACCGCGCGATGGCGGTTTCGACCGAATATTTGACGGAAACAAGGATCTGGCTGATGCCGTCATGGAGTTCGCGCGACACCCGCAAACGTTCCTGTTCCTGCACCTCGACAACCCGATGGGTCAGTTCCTTTAGCTTGGAATCGGCAAGTTTGCGTTCTGAAAGCGTAACAACAGTGCCCGAAATACCGACGAGTAAAACCGCCAGAATGGTGATGCCGACAATTGATATGGTGGTGTCGCGGATGTGGGATGATACCTCGGTCTCGATTTCTTTCACCTGTTCGGAAATGTCGTCGATATAAATCCCGGTGCCGATCATCCAGCCCCATTTATCCAGCATCAGGGAATAGGCGATCTTTTCGGCGGGTTCACCGGTTGACGGCTTTTCCCAGACATGGCGCAGGAAATCGCCCCCCTTTTCGGCATTGAAAATCAGCGCCTGAATGACGGAATTCCCGTTCAGATCGCGCAGGTTCCAGTATGTCCGGCCCAGTCGCCACGGTTGGGGCGGATCGACAAGGGCAGTGCCATCACGATCATAGATAAAGAAATAGCCATCCTCGCCATAGGACAGGTCTTCGATGATACTTTTGACCCGCTCCTTGGAAACCGCATCCAGCGGGCTTGCGACTGAATAGATGTGATCGATTGAGGCAAGGGCGAGTTCAAGATAGCTTTTAAGCTCTTCCTTGCGGGCTTCGAGGATGTTGCGCTCGAACGTTCTGATTTCGGCTTCGGCCAGTCGTTCGGCCTGTGCAAACACCAGATAAGAGATTGCCGCAGCCGCCAGAACCAGTGGCAGGATCGACAGCAGCAAAAACTTTAGTCGAAGATTGATTTTCGGCATGGGCGCAACAGTCTCGGATACAGGAAAATTTTTCGGGCCGGACAATATCATAAAAGCATCAAAAGTCTGCGCCTGATCGCAGTTTTTGAACCTTTGGGTTGCATTGTTCGAATCCGACATTTTCCGCATAGTGAAAAAGGCACTGGCCGCGATAAATCAAAATTGGTATTACCAATTTCGAAGATCATGCTTTGACAGAGGCAGCGCATTGCGCATATATCAGACACGTCGCCTGCCCACCGGGCGCCAGGAACCTTGGATGCACTGCACGCGTTTTAACGTGACAGATATCCTTTATCGCCACAGATGGTATGGCGTTGCAGGCATCCCGCACCGCAACGCATTCCGGGATCATATCGTGGCGTTTCTCTTGGTTTTCGGCAGGGGCGCACAGGGACGCACCTGCCCTACAAATCTGGTAGGAGCCCGGTGTCCATGACGCGTTCTGCACCAAAGCGTATCCGTAAACTTCTGGTCGCGAACCGCGGTGAAATCGCGATTCGTGTTCTACGTGCCGCCAACGAGCTTGGCATTCGCACAGTTGCCATCTTTTCCGACGAAGACCGTTTTGCCCTGCACAGGTTCAAGGCCGACGAAAGTTACACCGTCGGCAAGGGCAATAAACCCATTCGCGCCTATCTTGATATCGAAGATATCCTGCGCGTTGCCCGTGAAGCTGGCGTTGATGCCATTCACCCGGGCTATGGGTTCCTGTCTGAAAACCCCGATTTTGCCGATGCCTGTGCCGAGGCCGGGATCACCTTCATCGGTCCTGATTCCGAAGTCATGCGCACACTGGGCAACATGGTTGCCGCGCGCAATCTGGCGGAAGGTGCGGGTGTGCCGGTGATGCCGGCATCAGGTGCGCTGCCTGATGATATGGATGAAGTCACCCGTATCGCCGATCAGGTTGGTTATCCGATCATGCTGAAAGCCAGTTGGGGGGGCGGTGGCCGTGGGATGCGCGTCATCGAGAATTCCAAGGACCTTTCCAAACAGGTTCTGGCCGCCAAACGCGAAGCAGCCGCCGCATTTGGCAATGACGAGGTTTATTTCGAAAAGCTGATCCGTCGCGCCCGCCATGTTGAAGTCCAGCTTCTGGGCGATACGCATGGCACGCTGGTGCATCTGTTTGAACGTGACTGTTCGGTGCAGCGACGCAACCAGAAAGTCGTTGAACGCGCACCTGCCCCCTACCTTACCGAAGAACAGCGGCCCGGTCTTTGCGAAGCTGCCCTTCGGCTGGGCAAGGCTGCGAATTACGTCAATGCGGGTACTGTCGAATTCCTGATGGATGTCGATACATCCAAGTTTTACTTCATCGAGGTCAATCCTCGCATTCAGGTCGAACATACCGTGACGGAATGCGTCACCGGGTTTGATCTTGTTAAGGCGCAAATCCTTGTTGCGCAGGGTGGCCGCATCGGCTTCCCGTCGGAAACCGGTATTCCGTGGCAGGACAAGATCAAGCTGCGTGACCATGCGCTTCAGTGCCGTATTACGACCGAAAACCCCGAAAACAGCTTTGTGCCCGATTACGGGATCATCAAGGTGTATCGCGGGGCCAATGGTTTTGGCATTCGTCTGGATGGTGGCACGGCCTATTCCGGGGCGGTGATCACACCGTTTTATGACAGTATGCTGGAAAAGGTCACGGCATGGGGCAGTACCCCGCGTGAAGCGGTGGACCGCATGGACCGCGCCCTTCGCGAATTTCGTATTCGTGGTGTCGCGACCAACCTGGCGTTCCTTGAAAACCTGATCAATCACCCGAAATTCCGGGCCGGTGAATATACCACGCGGTTCATTGACGAAACGCCCGAACTGTTCAAGTTCGTACGCCGTCGGGACCGTGCGACCCGTTTGCTGCGCTTCATCGGCGAAGTTACCGTGAACGGCAATCCGGAAGTCGAAGGCCGGGTGGTGCCGACCAACCTGCATGCGCCGGTCATGCCGAAATCGATTGATCTGGGCGAAATCCGGCCGGGAACCAAGCAGAAGCTTGACCAGTTGGGGGCCGAAGGCTTTTCGCGCTGGATGAAGGATCAGAAACGGGTTCTGATCACCGATACCACAATGCGTGATGCCCATCAGTCGTTGCTGGCGACCCGGATGCGGACGTTCGATATGCTTGAAATCGCGCCCTATTATGCGCATGGGCTGCCGGAACTGTTTTCGCTGGAATGCTGGGGCGGGGCGACGTTTGACGTCGCGATGCGGTTCCTGAAAGAAGATCCTTGGGATCGTCTGGTGAAGCTGCGCGAACGCGTTCCCAATATCCTGGCCCAGATGCTTTTGCGGGCATCAAACGCGGTCGGTTACACCAACTATCCCGACAATGCGGTCGAATATTTCGTCAAGCAGGCGGCTGAACACGGCATGGATGTCTTCCGTGTCTTCGATTCCCTGAACTGGGTCGAAAACATGAAGGTTGCCATGGATGCGGTTCTGAAAACCGACAAGCTGTGCGAGGCGACCATTTGTTATACGGGCGATATTTTTGACGAGAAACGCCCGAAATATAACCTTGATTACTATGTCAAAATGGCCCGGGAGCTTGAGGCATCCGGTGCGCATATCCTTGGGCTTAAGGATATGGCGGGTGTTCTGCGCCCGGCTGCGGCGACAACCCTGATCAAGGCGTTGAAGGATACGGTCAACATTCCGATCCATTTCCACACCCACGATACCAGCGGCATTTCGGCAGCAACCGTGATTGCCGCCATTGATGCCGGGGTGGATGCGGTCGATGCCGCGATGGATTCGATGTCGGGCCTGACATCGCAGCCAAACCTTGGCTCGATTGCCAATAACTATATCGGGCAGCCGCGTGATCCGGGGCTTTCGACCGAGGCGTTGAAGGAAGTTTCGACCTATTGGGAACAGATCCGTCGCTATTATGCTGGTTTTGAAAGCGATATCCGTAGCGGCACATCGGATGTTTACGTCCATGAAATGCCGGGTGGCCAATATACCAACCTGCGTCAGCAGGCACGTTCGCTTGGCATCGAGGAACGCTGGCCGGAAGTGTCGAAAGCCTATGCCGCGGTCAACAAGATGTTTGGCGATGTTGTCAAGGTGACGCCAAGCTCGAAGGTTGTCGGTGACATGGCGCTGACGATGGTGACGT
>CAMPHD010000150.1 GCA_946885765.1 uncultured Thalassospira sp. | reverse complement strand
GATCGAAAAGCGCGAAATCCCCATGTACTATGCGCGCATTACCGATTATGCCGATCGTCTGGTTGCTGACCTTGAAGGACTGGACTGGCCCAACGGCGTTGTCGAGATGCAGAAAGGCTGGATCGGTCGTTCCGTCGGTGCGCGGGTCAATTTCCCGGTTGCCCTTGCCGATGGCGGCAAGGACAAGATCGCGGTCTATACCACGCGTCCCGATACGATTTTTGGCGCGACCTATATGGTGCTGGCTCCTGAACATCCGCTGGTTGATGCGCTGACCACAGCCGATCAGAAGGGCGCGGTCGCGGCTTATCGCGCCGAGGTCAAACTGGCCGGTCCGGTATCGTCCAAGGACGAAGCCAACCGTGAAAAAACTGGCGTGTTTATCGGGGCCTATGCCACCAATCCGGCCAATGGGCAACAGATCCCGGTCTGGATTGCCGATTATGTTTTAATGGGCTATGGCACTGGCGCGATCATGGCGGTTCCGGCTGGGGATCAGCGCGATTTCGAATTTGCCCATAAATTCGATTTGCCGATTGTTGCCACCACCAAGCCATCGGAAGGCTGGCTTCGGGCCAATGCGCCGACGGACGCGGCCGATCTTGATGATGCGGCCCTGCTGGCGCGGTATGAAACCGCGCCAGGCGATTTCAAAGTCGCGCAGACCGATGCGGGCGATACGATTAATTCCGCCAATGACGAGGTCAGCCTGAACGGGCTTTCGACCCCGGATGCCAAGGCGAAAATCATTGAATGGCTGGAAGCCAGAAACATTGGTCGCGGCCGGGTGCAGTATAAGTTGCGCGATTGGCTGTTCTCGCGCCAGCGTTACTGGGGCGAGCCGTTCCCGGTGCTGTTTGATCAGGAAACCGGGCAGGTGCATGGCGTGGCCGAGGCGGCGTTGCCCGTCGTTCTGCCAGAAATGACCGATTTCAAACCGCAATCAAACGAAGACCCGAATTCCGAACCTGAACCGCCGCTGGCGCGTGCCAAGGAATGGATGGAGGTCACAGGGATTGTGCTTTCCGATGGTTCGGTTCTGCCGGTGGATGCGGCGATGGGTTCGATCCATACCCATGCCGGGGCAGATTATGAAGTGCGTTCGTTCCGTCGTGATGCGAACTCGATGCCGAACTGGGCAGGATCGTGCTGGTATTATCTGCGTTATTTCGACGCAAATAATGATCAGGCCTTTGCCTCGGATGCGGCGGCGGCCTATTGGGCCAATACCACGGATGACAATGGCAATGCCAAATCTGGTGCGGTTGACCTTTATGTCGGCGGGGCGGAGCATGCGGTGCTGCATCTTCTGTATTCACGCTTCTGGCACAAGGTCCTGTTTGACCTTGGTTATGTTGCAACGCCGGAACCGTTCCAGAAGCTGTTTAATCAGGGCATGATCACGGCCGATGCCTATACCGACGCACGTGGCGTTTATGTTGACATCCATGATGTTGAAATGCGCGATGTTGATGGCAAAAAGCAGCCGTTCAATGCCAAAACGGATGAGGCGCTGATTACCGTTCCCGGCAAAATGGGCAAGCGGTATAAAAACGGCATCCCACCGGAAGAAATTTGCGATCAGTATACGATCGACACTTTCCGGACTTACGAGATGTATATGGGGCCGCTTGACAGTTCCAAACCGTGGCAGTCCGATGCGATTGTCGGCATGTTGCGCTTCTTATCAAACGTTTGGAAGGTCGCAACCCAGATGGAACGTACCAGCGACGTCGATGGCAAGATAGAAACGCTGTTGCATAAAACCATTGCCAAGGTGACCAACGACATCGCCGAACTGCGCTTGAATACCGCGATTGCGGCATTGATCGAACTGACCAATGCCATGACCCGCCAGAATGCGGTGCATGACGATCATGTTCGTGCCCTTGCCCTGATGGTCGCACCCTTTGCGCCGCATCTGGGCGAAGAGCTTATGAGCCGCATGGCAGAGGCCGAATTTGGCACGCGAAAATCGGTGGTCAAGTTTGATTGGCCGGAATTTGATGCCGAAAAAGCCAAGGATGCCGAATTTGAAGTCCCGGTTCAGGTCAATGGCAAAAAACGCGGCTCGATCATGGTGGCGGCCGATGCCGATCAGGCAACGGTCGAAGCAATGGCAAAAGCCGATGAAAATGTCGCCCGCCATCTTGAAGGCATGCAGATCGTCAAGGTGATCTACATCGCCAAGCCGACCCCGAAACTGATCAATATCGTGGTAAAGGGGTAAGCCCAGCCATAGTTGGCAATGATGATGAAACGGGGTGTGTCAGATATGGTGCATCCCGTTTTGCATGCGGGGAAGGTTCCTATCTGCTGGCGGACGGAAGGGAAGGGGTACAGTCATTGCGCCAGCTTTCAGGTGGCAGATCACGTTCGAGCAGGGAGATGTCGGGCAAAACGTCACTGCGCCCGAAAATGGCGGCCAGTGTTCCGTCGCAAAGCATATCGTAAACCGCCCGATCAAAGAGTATCCGGTTTGCAATGCCTTCCCGGTTGGCCTGAAACAGGGAAAAGACGTTTTCCGTTGTGACCGGGATATCAAGGCTGTCGATAATATCGGCAAGGCCAAGCAAATCACGGATATGGAGTCCTGAAGTTCTTTCGATGATTGCGGCATCAAGTCGGTTACTGGCAACCATACGCAGCAATGAAAGATCGTTGGGAACCCGTTCGAAATCGACATCCTGACGATTGGTGATGGCCGGTGGGTAATGATAGGCCGAAAGCCCGACCTTCAATCCGGCCAGATCGTCCGGTGCTGCGATCCCGTTGGGGCCAAAACGACCGGGTTTGTAGAAAATCAGGTTTTCGCGCAGGTAATATGGCACGGACGCCAGCGAAACCGGTAATTCGCTGAGCGATGGGAACGCGCCGAACGCGTCATATTTCCCCGAAACAAAGGCCTGAACCGCACGGCGGGGCGGCAGGATATCAATGATAAACTCCTGACCGGTTCGCGAGGCAATTTCCTCATACATGCGGATGAACATGCCACGCGCCGGGCTTTCGGCCATCATCGGGATATAGGGCAGGACAACACGCACATTTGCGTCATTTGCCTGACCTGTAACCGATATACCGGCGACAAGGAAAAACAGAAAAAGGTAAATCAAAGGGGGGAGCTTGTGCATGAATAACTGGCTGATTGCGGGAGATCATTAGGTTAGCACATATTTTTGATTGCCTAAACCGGATGGTAGTTCCTCTTTTATTGACGGTTGTGCACGTGCTGGCTAGAAGTCAGACAGAATTAAAATCCAAGGGTTGAGCAATGAGCCACGGGCGCAAAATTTCGGTTATCGGTTTGGGCTATGTCGGCTTGCCGGTGGCGGTGGCCTTCGGGACCGAGATTGGACGAACGGTAGCATTTGATATCAACAAGGCACGTATTGCGCAGCTTAAGGCGGGGCATGACGTGACTGGCGAGGTTGATGATCACGAGCTTGCTGCGGCCGATTTGCTTCTGAGCGACAATCCGGACGATTTGCGTCAGGCTGATTTTCATATCGTGACCGTACCGACCCCGATTGACAGATCAAACCGCCCTGACCTGTCGCCGTTGCGATCTGCCTCGAAAACCGTTGGCGCGATTCTTAAAAAGGGCGATATCGTTGTCTATGAAAGCACGGTTTATCCCGGTGCAACCGAAGAAGAATGCGTGCCGATCCTTGAGACGCTTTCGGGTCTGAAAGCCGGAACTGATTTCACGGTTGGTTATTCGCCTGAACGCATCAATCCCGGTGACCGTGAACATCGCTTTACCACGATTACCAAGGTTGTGTCGGGCCAGACGCCGGAAACGCTTGAAATCGTTGCTGCTGTTTATGGCTCGGTCGTCAAGGCCGGTATTCACAAGGCACCGACCATCAAGGCCGCCGAGGCCGCCAAGGTGATTGAAAATACCCAGCGCGATCTGAATATTGCCCTGATGAACGAGCTGTCGCTGATCTTTGATCGCGCCGGGATCGATACCCGTGATGTGCTGGATGCTGCCGGGACCAAATGGAACTTCCTGCGCTTCACCCCGGGTCTTGTCGGTGGGCATTGCATCGGGGTTGATCCCTATTACCTGACCCATAAGTCCGAGGAGCTTGGCTATTACCCGCAGGTGGTTCTGGCCGGTCGTCGGGTAAATGATGGTATGGGCGAGGTTGTCGCCAATAAGGTGATCCGCGCGTTACTTCGCGAAGGGACCACCAGGAACCCGACCGTGACGGTGCTGGGCCTGACCTTCAAGGAAGATGTACCGGATATTCGCAACACGCGCGTGATTGATATCATTCGCTCGCTTGAAGAAGCCGGTATTACCGTTCAGGTCCATGACCATCATGCCGATGCAAAAGAAGTGGTGCATGAATTCGATGGTCTGAAATTGTGTGGTGATGGTGACCTGAAACCGGCAGATGCTGTCGTGCTGGCGGTGTCACACCGTGAATATGTTGCCAAGGGCTGGCCGCTGGTGCAGGGGCTTTTAAAGGATGGCACCGGCTTTGTTGCGGATGTGCGTGCGATCCTGCCGCGGGACGAGGTGCCGGATGGCATTGACCTCTGGCGTTTGTAAAGGCCGTGCCGTCTATTCCTGATAAAGATCAAGCTCGCGCTGTTTCTTTTTGGTGAGGCCGCGGGCGACGATTTTGTGGGATGCCTGCAAATGATCACGCAGGCCGGCATCATCCAGTCCCGGCGCGTCATAATGCTGAATCCATTTCATGCCGCGCGAGGCAAGGTACGGAGCAGGCCGCAAACCGGGTTGCTCCTTTAGGACTTCGTAGGCGATATCGGAAACTTTGAAGGTAATGCCAAGCGTATTGCCCTTGGTCCAGCCACCAATCGCAAAGACTTTGCCGCCGACCTTCCAGACATCCGCACCACCCCATTGTACGACATGGGTCGTCAAGGGCAGCGATTTGCAAAATGCGTTGAAATCATCGCGGGTCATGCAGGCTTCTTTCCTGATCAAAAGCTGTCGGGATATTTTGACGCTGCAACCATATAGAGATCAAGAAACGATTTGGCCGATGAGTTGCTGCAAATCGTGGTCAAAACGGACCTTGCTGAAATGCGTGCGGCAAAAGGCCTGTGCGTCATTTGCCATATCGTGTGTTTCTTTCGTTTGAGTCAACGCATCGGATATTCGGTCTGCCAGTATTTCGGGCTTGCCCGGTTGGCAGATGCGCCCGGTTTCACCGTCTCGAACGATATCGCCCAATGTGCCGATATTGCTGGTGATGACAGGAACCCCCGCTGCCATGGCTTCGAGCACGACAAGCGGTTGTGCCTCGTTCGAGTAGCGAGACGGAAACAGGAACAGGTCGGCGTTGGATAGAAGTTTTGTGCGGATATCCGCATCGACCGGACCGTGATAGTGAGAGCAATTTTCAAGGTCGAAAGTGTCGATCAATCGTGCAAGTTCGTCGGCTAAAATGTCGCCTTCTGCCCCGGCGATATCAAGCGTGAAATCAATATTCCGCTGTCGAAGGATCGCGCAGGCCGCCAGCACATCGTCAATGCCCTTGCTGCGAAACAGGTTCGACAGATAAAGTAGATGTGGTGTGGTGCCATCGGATAAAGACCGTGTGATTTGGAAGGCTTCGTCGGGCAGGCAGTTGGCGATGGTTGTTGGTTGGCAACCAAGGCCGTTAAGTTCGTGGCGCAAGGCGTCGCCAAGAATAATGGCGGTTTGCCCGGCAAAGACCCGGTGTTGCAACCAGGTTGTTAGCCTGTTTTTGCAGCCTGCTTGCAGGCCCTGACCATGCAGATGCAGGATCGCCGGGATGCCAAACAGTTTCGACATAAGGACATAAATGCTGTCACGATAAAACGCGCCGCCGGTCGGGGCGAAATTGATGTAAAACGCATCGGGCTTTCGACAGAGGTCGAAGAGCAGCCTGAGCGACAGATAAAATGCCGTAACTAGTTTGCCGATTGTCGGTTTGGCAATGTCGCGTGGATGATTGGTAAAACGCATTTCAAGCAGTGTCACATCACAGGTTTTCTTTAATGCGGTCAGCGCCCTTTCATTCATGGTAGCGGCCCCGTGCATCGGCGGGGGCAGTTGCAGCATGGCGATAATCCGCGGGCGTTTGGTCATATGCCGATTCCCAATGCTCGTTTGAGATCAAAGAAGCGCATCCAGATCGGCGGGGCTATGCCTTTGCGATGTCGGGTCAGAACATGATGCAATGTGTCGCGATAGATTGTGGTTTGGATGGACGCAAAGCTGCGGGTTGCAGGATCGGTATTTCGTGTGATCAATGGCCGGTCCAACCTCCAGATGGAGGTCCCGGAAATGCGCACAGCCCGCAGGTAAAAATCAAGATCAATGCAGCAGGGTAAACCGGGGTCGTATCCGCCCGCCTGTTCCCAGATATCGCGACGGAAAGCCAAAGATGAATGGTGCAGTGGATTGCTGCGATAAAGCCGCACGGCGGGTATTTCATGCCATTGATCGCTTCCGGTTTTTACTTGTGCTTCTTGTCCTTTGGTGAAGGCGAGCACACCCGGATGGGTGCGTAAAATGTTGGCTTGGATTGGGAGTCGGTCAGAATGAGACAGATCGTCGATATCCTGAATGGCAATCAGGTTGGTTTGGGCATGTGAAATGGCGAGATTAAGCGCAGCCCCCCTGCCGATCGGGTTGCTCCTGATAAGTTGGATTCGCTTTGATCCGTTCGGAAGTTTTACCGGATTTGCCGAGCCATCATCGACAAGGATGGCGCAATCCTGCAGACGAAGAATATCCGACAGATTGGCAAAATAGCGGGCCAGAAAGGCATCGCCATTTCGAACTGTGGTGATCACGGTGATCGCATCATCATGGGTCATGAGGGGCTCCAGGCAATACGAAGTGTTGCGGTGCTTTGGTTTGGCACAAAGATCGTTCTGACCGGACCGGTTACGGCAAACAGGCCTTCGTCGGCAATTTGGATCGGACGATCGGCGATCAGGTGCAGGTTCAATTCGGGGAAATCAATTTGGGTTTCATCCGGTTCTTCAAAGGCCAAACCGGCGGGAACCAGCAGGCGGAACAGGTATATGTCCGAAGGGGCATCTGTATCGACCTGATCCGTGATGATGATTTCGTCCTCTTGAAACGTGATGCGACGATGGCCGCGGCATCCCGCCAGCGTGAATGTGATATTTACGGCGGTTTGGTTGGCAGTTCCGGATTTGAAAATGCCGTAAGCATTTTGATTGGCAAAGGCCGGAAGCGGTTGTGATGCCGGGTTGTAAAGGCTTGGTGTGTCTTCTTCACCGCCCGTGGGTGGCAGGAAAATCTGACTGTTCGTCATCAGGACCGGTGAGGGAGTGATATCATAAGACGATTTCCCGCGCAGGCACATGCGGGCGTTATAATGGCGGGTATCCTTGATCAGGAGGAAATCGGCCTTGGCTGCGGTTGGTGCCGGTTCCGGTAGGGTATCCATTGTCGTGCGCAGCAGCCAGAAAGCAGAAAAGGCCAGATAATCGTAATGGCGGTTATAGCTGTACCAGCCCGGTGTTTGCGGATTATCCGGGCCGGGATCATCTGGCAAAGGATCGGGGACGAGCAGGTTCAGCGGCAATGTTTGGGTTTGCAATATGGTCTGTTCAAGGCGAAACAGAATGGCTTCGGCCTCAACGCGATAGCCGTGTTTGAGCAAGGCATAAAGGGCGGTGACGGCTCCAAAGCTTTGCCCGGCACCGCGCCCGACAAG
>CAMPHD010000149.1 GCA_946885765.1 uncultured Thalassospira sp. | reverse complement strand
AATCAGGGTTGCGAAGCTTGGTTTGCCAGCAATAAAGGATTTGGTGCCGTCTATCGGATCAAGAACCCAGACGAAATCGGCATCGACATTATGACGGCCATGTTCTTCGCCAAGAATTCCGTGATCAGGCAGTTCGGCCGTCAGGATCGCACGCATCGCGGTTTCGACTTCGCGGTCGGCAATGGTGACAGGGCTTGCATCGGCTTTGACGTCAACCGCGACAGGGGTACGGTAATACTGGCGCACGACCGGACCGGCGGCATCGGCCAGCTTGTGGGCGATCTCCAGAAAGTGGTCGAGATTTTCCATTAAAACGCATCCCTGTTTGAAATGATAAGCTGCAAAAGTTGCCCCGACGGCAAACGAAAACAGGGGACAGTTACCTGTCCCCTGTAAAAAATCAATCGATTATCCTGTGAAGTTTTCCAGCCTTTATTGGGCGGGAGCCTCACCTTCTGCTGCTGGTTCTGCGGGCGCATCTGCTGCAGGTGCTTCTTCAGCAGGGGCATCAGTGGATTCTGCGGCCTCTCCTGGCGCATCTGCCGCGGTATCGGCGTTTTCACCTGCGGCGGCTTCGGCCGGGTCAGGATAGGGCAGCGGGTTATCCGACTTGCTGTTAAGCCACGCAATGACAGCGGCGCGCTCTTCAGGTTTTTTCAGGCCTCCGAAGCTCATTTTGGTGCCATCGATATAATCACGCGGTTTGTAAAGGAAGTGGTTCAGTTCTTCCCAGCCCCAGGTGCTGCCATGGTCGGCCATACCCGCAGAATAGGCGAAGTCGTCCTTGTGGGCGAAATTGTTGCCAACAATGCCATAAAGGTTGGGACCGGTTTTGTTCGGACCACCTTTCTCGGCGTCATGGCAGGATGCGCATTTTTTGAAAACTTTTTCGCCTTCGGACAGGTCAGCCGATGCCAGCATTGCGAGAATCGGTTCCGGCCCGGCGGGCTCTGCCGGTGCGGAGGCCGGAGCATTCGCGCCAGCCATCAGGTCTTCGGAGAACGGATAAACGGGTGTTTCCAGTTCTTCGGGGTGCACGAGGGCACTGCCGACCTTGCCAACAACTATGACCAAAAGCACAGCACAGATAACACCGGCGACGATCTTGTTGATTTCCATCGTGTTCATGACGGGATCCCTACAGCCTAATCACTCTCAGGTTTCTTTTTTAACAGCTGACCCATGCGCCCCCAAAACGCTCTTAAAGATCACAAGAACGCGCATGCGACAGCAGGTCAGACCGGTCGGAGGGAAAACTATACGTTTCAGAGATTTGCATCAACCTTTCTTAAACAGAAAGGCGAAAACAGACGAGATAGACCTTCGTCATATTCAATTCCGGCTTTCGCAATATCCCCAAAACCGGCTATTGTCCCGCCGATTCAAGCCATTGTTTCTTGCACAGGTTATCAGACGCGCGCTTTGCGCAAGATCAAAGCAGGTTCAAGCCAGTCCGGAGGCCCTTATGTCTACGCCGCGCAATCCCGTTGTCGTTATTCCAGCCCGTATGGCTTCCACGCGCCTGCCAAACAAGCCGTTGGCCAATATTCATGGCGAGCCGATGATTGTGCATGTCTGGCGCCGCGCGACCGAGGCGGGAATCGGCCCGGTGATCGTGGCCTGTGCCGAACAGGAAATCGCCGACGCTGTTACGGTGGCAGGTGGAATCGCGGTTTTGACCGATCCGGACTTGCCCAGCGGATCGGATCGGGTGCATCAGGCGTTGCAAAGCTTTGACCCGGATGGAAAATACGATGCTGTAGTCAATGTTCAGGGCGACTTGCCGACGATTGATGCGGCAGATATTCGGGCGGTTTTCGATCCGCTTGCCGATCCGAATGTCGATATTGCGACTCTGGCGGCTGAAATCACGCGCGAGGAAGAACGCACCAATCCGAATGTGGTCAAGGCGGTTGCTGCCTTTGGCAACGGTCGGGTCGCACGCGCCCTTTACTTCACGCGCGCAACGGCCCCGCATGGTGACGGACCGCTTTATCATCACATCGGGCTTTATACCTATCGCCGGGCGGCGCTGGACCGGTTTGTCAGTCTTCCGCCTGCCGAACTTGAAATGCGTGAAAAGCTTGAACAATTGCGCGCACTTGAAAACGGCATGGTGATCGCGGTTGCGCTGGTTGACGGTGTGCCGCTGGGGGTCGATACGCCCGAAGACCTTGAACGTGCACGACTTGTGCTGGGCGCGTAATTAGGTTCTTCTATGTTTTGCCTACGGTCAAACTGTTAGCAAAACATGGAAATCTTCTTTAATTATCAGGAAACAACCAGATGACTGCCCAACAACGTATCGCTTTTCAGGGAATGCACGGTGCCTACTCCGATCAGGCTGCCCGTCGCGCCTTTCCGGGTGCAACGACGGTGCCGTATCGGACGTTTGAAGGTGCTTTTAGTGCATTGCATGACGGCGATGTCGAGTTGGCGGTTATTCCGATTGATAATACACTGGCCGGGCGTGTCGCCGATGTGCATCATCTTCTGCCGGACTCTGGCGTGCATATCATTGGCGAAACATTCCTGCGCATCAACCACGCGCTGGTTGCAGTGCCGGGTGCCAAAATTTCCGACATCAAGGAAATCCGCAGCCATGTCCATGCGCTCGGACAATGCCGCAAAATCCGCAAGGAACTTGGCGTAAATTCTGTGGTCGGTCCGGATACGGCCGGATGCGCCAAGGAAGTGGCCGATCTGGGTGATAAAAGCATCGCGGCGATTGCACCGGTACTGGCGGCCGAGATTTACGGCCTTGATATCCTGCGTACCGAGGTTGAGGACGCGGCCCACAACACGACGCGTTTCATTATCCTTGCGCGCGAACCGCTTGATATCCCTAATGACGGATCACCGGTGGTGACCAGTTTTGTCTTTCGGGTGCGCAACGTAGCGGCGGCCCTTTACAAGGCGCTTGGCGGGTTTGCGACTAACGGAATAAACATGACCAAGCTCGAAAGTTATATGGTCGAGGGGCATTTCACCGCGACCCAGTTCTTTGCCGAGGTAGAGGCCCATCCAGAACAGCTTGGCCTGCGCCATGCCCTCGAAGAACTTCAATTCTTCTCGCACGAGGTTCGTATTCTGGGTGTTTACCCGTCTCATTCCTTCCGTCGGGAAAACGACCTCCCGGCGGAATAGATCGACTTATTACCCCTTTTTGATCAATCATCAGATAAATGAAACGGGCCATTTCCGTCGAAATGGCCCGTTTTGCTTAAGCCTCATACGTTTTGTTTGAGGCTATTTTTCCGCAGGGATCAATTTTCAGCCTGTTTGACCAGATCGCCTGAGAACCGGCGAATGATCTGGGTCAGTTCGGACGAACGCGATGACAGTTCTTCGGATGCATTGCGCAGATCACCGGCATGGGTCGTCGTGCTTTGGGCGTTCTTCATGGTCTGATCGACGCTATAGGAAATCTGTTTCACGCCATCCGCACTGCGATTGGCGTTGCCAGCGATTTCCTGAGTTGCGGCTCCCTGTTCTTCAATCGCCGCTGCAATTGCCGTTGAGGCAGAGCGAACCTGGTCGATGGTTTCAGACACACGTGAAATGCCGGTAACAGCACGCTCGGTGCCCTCAACAATGCCATTGATCTGGGCCGCAATTTCTTCGGTCGCGCGTCCGGTTTGGGTTGCAAGGTTTTTGACCTCGCTTGCGACAACGGCAAAGCCTTTGCCGGCATCACCCGCGCGGGCGGCCTCGATGGTGGCGTTCAGGGCCAGAAGGTTGGTCTGACCTGCGATGTCATTGATCAGGCTGACGATTTCCTTGATCTTGTCGACGGCCTCGGACAGGCCGCCAACATCGTCGGACGCGCTCTGGCTTTCGTGGGTTGCGCGTTCGACAGTATTGGACATCTGGGTAATCTGAACGTTGATTTCCGTGATCGAGGATGAAAGTTCCTCGGTTGCGGCGGCAACCGCGTCAACATTCTGCGAAACCGATCCGGCAGCAGATGCAACTTGCTGGCTTTGATCAAGGATGCCCTCGGCGTTGTGCGACATGCTGACGGCTAGTTCACCGCTGCGTTTGACCGACTGGTCGACGGCACCGGCAATCCCGCCGACTTCGCTTTCGAGTTTTTGGGCGATATTTCGAATATTGGTGCGGCGTTCTTCTTCAGCTTTTTGTTTCTGGAATGCAGCATCTTTTTCAAGCTGCTGGGCCTTTGCGGATTTATCACGCAACGCAAGCACACCTGATGCCATGTCGCCGATTTCGGTAAAGTTGGACTCGGTATCGACCGGTGCCTGATAATTGCCTTCGGCAATCGTTGCGATGGAACGGTTCAGTCCGACGATGCTTTTGGTAATGCGGGTTCCGACGAACCAGGACAGGACGCCTGCGATGACGATCGCAATCACGGAAATAATTGCAATCCTTTGCATCACAGACTGAAATTCTGCGCTAACGTCATCCATGTAAACGCCAGCACCAAGTGCCCAGTTCCAGCCGGGAATCGGACGGACATAGGCGGCCTTTTCGACGAGGGTGTCCCCCATGCCGGGCTTTTTGGTCTCATAGGTAATGATGCCACCACCTGCCTTGGCGGTATTGACAATCATCTGGCGGACTTTGCTATCGGGATTACATTTACCGACATCTTCGGGGCTTAGCGGATCAAGAACCATGCAGTGACCGTAATCGGAGGCATAGATATAGTTCTCGCCGTCGAAACGATAGGTATTCAGAAGCGCCAGCACCTCGGTTTTGGCAGCATTTTCATCCATTTCGCCAGCTTTCACCTTGGCAATATATGAATTGACGATAGTAACTGCGCCTTCGGTCAGGTGCTCGATCTGTTCGAATTTCCCGTTTCGCAGGCTGCTTTGATAATTCAGTGCCACTGTTGCGATAATCGCGATCAGCGTCAGCAGGCAGATCGCCGGGATTGAGAAAATCCCTGTAACAACCCGAAACCGCATGGTCCATCCCCTTGAATGTTGTGTAACCGACCGATAATGCGCACAAATTTGATATCGATAGATTAATTCGGTGTTACATATGGGAATGATAAATGCGTTTTTGCATGGCAGCCCGGCGCAGGGATTGATTGACTTTGTTCCGAGGGGCCTGTATCACCCGCTTCATTCCTTCGCTTGTAGGGCAGATTGAGCTGTCAGGAACTGTGTGAAAAGGCGAGGGCGGCAATGACGTGATGACGTCATGGCCTCATCATATGCCTCTCATGCAGGGTCCGAAGCAGCGGCTTGATCGCCGAGCACCGGTCGCTATTGCTGTCGAGCAGGCACATCATGGCGCGAACATGGCGCCGACCGGATTTTGAAGGACTTTCCTTTATGACTAATTTTGAAGGGCTCAACCTTATCGAGCCCCTGCTGCGCAACGTTGAAGCTACCGGTTTCACCGCACCGACCGAGATTCAGGCAAAAACCATTCCGGCATTGCTTGAAGGTCGTGACCTGATGGGTATTTCCCAGACGGGCGGTGGTAAAACCGCTGCTTTCTGCCTGCCGCTGTTGCAGCGTCTTGCCGAAAATCCGAAACGCCCGGCACCGGGCCAGCCGCGCGCGCTTATTCTGGCGCCGACGCGTGAACTGGTGAACCAGATCGGTCAGTGCCTGCGCGATTTCAAAAAAGGCATTCGCCTGTTTTCTTCTGTTGTCTATGGTGGTTCTCCGATGGGCCCGCAGATTCAGGAACTGCGCCGTGGCGTTGACATCCTGGTTGCGACCCCGGGTCGCCTGCTTGACCATATGTCACGTAACACCATCCGTTTCGACGATATCGAAGTCTTCATTCTTGATGAAGCCGACCGTATGCTCGATATGGGTTTCTCCGAAGACGTTCTGACTGTTGCCGAAGTGCTGCCGCGTGATCATCAGACGGTGATGTTCTCTGCAACCATGCCGCCGGCTGTCAAACATCTGACCGACCGTCTGCTGAACAATCCGGTTAAAGTTGAAACCGCGCCGCAGTCCAGCGTGACCGAGCGTGTTACCCAGCGTGGCATGTTCGTGAAACGTCATGACAAGACCTCGCTCCTGGTACAGCTTCTGAAACGTCAGGAAAGCGAACGCGTTCTGGTTTTCACCAAAACCAAAGCCGATGCGGACGAGCTTTCGTTCCAGCTGCGCGATGAAGGTGTCGATACCGACGCCATCCATGGTGATAAACAGCAGCGTATTCGCCAGAAAATCCTGCGGAACTTCCGTAATGGTCAGTTCCCGGTTCTGATTGCAACCGACGTTGCAGCACGTGGTATTGACGTCCCAGGCATCACGCATGTCATCAATTATGACCTGCCGACCGATCCGGAAAACTATGTGCACCGCATTGGCCGTACCGGCCGTGGCAGTGCCGAAGGTACAGCGATTTCGTTCTGCGAACCGCGTGACGTTCGTCATCTGCGCAACATTGAACGTGTAATCGGCCAGCAGGTCGAAATCGACGAAGATCATGAATTCCATTCGGCTCCGCCTGCCCGTTCGTCGGGCGGCGGCGGTCGTGATGGAGCCCGTGGTGGTCGTGGCGGATTTGGCGGTGGTCGTGATGGCGGTCGCGGTCGTGGCGGTTTCGGTGGCGGTCGTGACGGTGGTCGCGATGCCGGCCGTGGCGGTCGCGGTGGTTTTGCCGGTGGTCGTGATGGTGCACGTCGTTTCGAGGGTGATCGCGAAGGCGGTCGTTCTTTCGCTGGCGAACGTGATGGTGGCCGTGATGGCGGTCGTCGTTTTGGCCAGTCCGATCAGCCGCGTGGTGATCGTGGCGGGGATCGTCCGGCACGTGGTGATCGCAACGACCGTGGCGGTGACCGTTTTGATCGCAAACCGCGCTTTGACCGTGCCGCTGCAGATCAGCGCCCGGACCGTGCAGAGCGTACCGAACGCAATGATCGTACGGAACGTACTGATCGTGGCACCAATTTCCGCCCGCGTGGCGAAGGTGCACCGGCACGTGATGGTGAGCGTCGTTTTGCTGACAAGCCGCGTGGTGAACGTGGTTTCAAGAACCGTGATCGCGATACCCGCGGTCGTGATTTCAGCGATCGTCCGCGCCGTGCCGAAGGTGGCCGTGGTGAAGCCCGTGGTGGCAACCAGGGCATGAAACGCCGTTCAGCCTAAGGGTTTTCTTCTGGGTCGGCTTGGGCCGGAAGTACCAGATAATATTCAGATTTTAAAAGAAGCCCCCATTTTACGGGGGCTTCTTTGATTTTGGTGCCATCCCTGGTTGGGGATTTGTTGTTGTAATGTGCTAAAAAGCACATGCCGGATGATGAATATGCTGAAGTGCCTGCTTACATACTTGATAAAATAGTCGACGCTGCCCGATTGAGGTTGCAGTTGGAGAGTGGTGGATATGCAATTGATAACCCGGATCGGGTATGTCGCATCCGTTTGTGTTGCTGTCGTGATTGCTGCAAACTTTGCGCGTGCCCAGAATGCGACAATTCATGTTGCTGTCGATGCAGATGGCGAACGTGATTGCACACGCCTGATTGCATCCGGGAATCCCGATTATCCGCCCTATCTTTGGTCGACCGAGGAGGGCAGCAATCATCTTGTCGGGGCGGCAGCAGACTTTCTGCAGCGTGTTGGCGCAGCGGCGGGAATCGAGATTGAGGTCATCAATGCGGGCAGTTGGGGGCGCGTGCAGCAGTATATGCGGGAAGGCGGCATCGACATGATTGCCGGTGCCTTCTTTACCATTCCACGCCTTGAATACATGGATT
>CAMPHD010000148.1 GCA_946885765.1 uncultured Thalassospira sp. | reverse complement strand
CACCGATCTTGCGCGCTTTTTTCAGGTGTTCCGCCGGATCATTACCATCGGCCAGCAACATCAATTCCGAAGTTGCGACTTCGATACCGCAATAATCGAAAATGCCCTGATGGATTTGCAGCTTCATCGCCCCGAAATAGCCATGCCGGGCAAAGGTGCCAAGTCCTGCCCCACCAATCGCGACAAGATGAACCTTCAGATGGTTCAGCTTTTTGATCACCTTTTCACCGTCGATATCCTCATAGGCCCAGCCATTTGAAAACACCCGATCAATCCAGCCTTTCATGATGGCTGGCATTGACCACCAGTAGATCGGAAAAACCAGAACCAGCGTGTCGGCAGCATCAATCCGTTTCTGTTCGGCAAGCACATCATCGGGGAACGGGGCCTTCATCTCGAAGGCGGCAATATCATCCTGATTGAAACGCGGATCAAATCCCTCTGCCGACAGATTGGCCAGCTCGAAACTGTGCTCGGAACCGGCATCCTCGATCCCCTTGCCGATCTCGCTGGCAATAGCATTGCTGAACGAACCGGTATTTGGATGAGCAACAACCACAAGCGCACGCATGACATACCTCCTTGCTAAGCGATTGCCACTCAATGGCAATCTATATATACTATAAGTAAGTTACTTTATGTAAGTTACGTTTGGTATATAGCCATGTCAAGTATCGGTGCAAAAAAGTCTCCGTCACATAAGCCTCGCAAACGAATGGCACGCGAAGATCGTAACCGGCAGCTCCTCGACGTTGCATGGCAAATGACCCATGACAGCGGAACCGAGGCGCTCAGCCTTGGCAATCTCGCCGAAAAGGCCGGGGTCACCAAACCGGTGGTCTATGATCATTTCGGGACACGGTCGGGTTTGTTGATCGCGCTGTATCAGGATTACGCCCAGCGCCAGACCGCATTGATGGACGCCACCCTCGCCCAAAGCAACCCGACCTTGCGCGACAAGGCATCGGTCATCGCGGCATCCTATGTTGATTGCGTGCAGTCACAGGGGCGCGAAATTTCGGGCGTGATCGCATCACTTGCCGGATCGCCGGAACTCGAGCAGGTCAAGCGCGACTATCATCTTCTGTTTATTGATAAATGCCGCGATATCCTGTCCCCTTTCAGTCCGATGGAGAAAATCCCCATGCCTCGTCTTTGGGGCTTTCTGGGTGCTGCCGAGGCCCTTTCTTATGCCGCGGCAACAGGTGAAATCACCGCAGATCAGGCAAAGCAGGAACTGTTTGAAACCATCATCGCCATGGTGTCGCGTGATAAACATGGCTTCGGGGACTGATAGCGCCGTTGCTGTCACATGCCCTTTTCTGGACATCGCATGTAACTGGGTTCAATATATTCCCAAGCAAAAGCAAGGCCGTATGATAAATGGCACTGTCAGGTGAAGGGAACGGCCCGGCGCATATCGCTTTGTGGCCAAAGGAGCACGTCATGACGATCAGAAACGCACGCCTCCTGTCGGGTCTTATCATATCGGCGGCCATGCTGTCGGGCTGTGTTCAGCCCACTGCACAAAGCAATCCGCCCGCCGACCAGCAGCCTGAGATCGTCACGCCATGGGGCACGACAGTTGCCGCATCTTCATCGCAAAGTGCTGTAAAACCTGCACAAAACGGCCAATCCGCGCTAGTGACAGCGCCCAAACCTGCGATCACGGATATGCAGCGCCAGCAGATTGACGAAGCGCGCATTGCGCTCGACATTCTTGATCGCATGGCGCAGCGCTGCGTCCAGCAAAACGACCCGGCGGCGTGTAATACATTGCAGACAAACTGGCCGACATTGTCGCAGCAATTGCATAAAAGTCTGGCGATTATTACCGGCAACAACATGACCGGAATGTCGTCATCGGGGGCACCGATGATGAGCGACCCGACAATAAGCCCAGCCAAAACACCAGCACAGAACCCGGCGCAATCGAACGCCATCCCCGGCACCAATGGTGCCCCGACCATGGAAAAGGTCATCCCGATGACATCGCAGCCGTCTGACGGCTAGAAAGATCAGAAACGGTAATAGTCATTTTATCGCCACAGGGTCGCGCGACACTCGGTGCACGCGATAAGTGCACTTTGAGATAGAACAAAGAACGCCACCATTGATCGCATTAGACTGCTTCTCATAACCAAACGGCGGCCCTGTTTATGGCAGCGTTGCCCGGAAAAGGAGACTGGCAGATGTATCGGGATATCCTAGTTCATATCGACAATTCAGCCCCATGCGCAGAACGGCTTTTGGTTGCCCTGAAAGTTGCCAAGGCGCACAAAGCCCATCTGACCGGGCTGTTTCTGCTGCCCCATGCCGAAATTCCGCGTTTCATGGAAGTCCAGATTTCCCAGGAAATCATCAATCAGCAACGTGCGACCATGGCCGAAACCGCCAAGGAAGCCAAACGTGACTTCGCCAAAGCCTGCGAGGCCGTCGGTGTAACCTTCAGCTGGCAGGAAACACCATGCTCGGCAGCCGAGATTGCCGACACGGTGGCCATGTATGCCCGTCATCATGACCTGACGGTTCTGGGTCAGCATGACCCCGACAGCGCCGATCCGTCCTCGACCTCGGACATGCCGGACAAGGCCATACTGACGGCAGGCACCCCGGTTCTGATCGTACCCTATGCCGGACAGTTCGAAACGATTGGCGACCGCGTGATGGTTGCGTGGAAGCCCTATCGCGAGGCGGTTCGTGCAGTGAATGACGGCATGGCGTTTCTTGAAAATGCCAAATCGGCCCTCGTTCTTTGTGCCGATCCCAACAAGGGCGCACGGGATTCCATCCCGGTGCCGGGTGTCGATATCGGGTCACGTCTTGAACGCCACGGGGTCAATGTCCGCAAGGAAAACATGAATGCGACCGGCATCAGTGTGGGCGATCTTCTGCTGTCGCGTGCCGCCGATGAAAGCATCGATCTGATTGTCTGCGGTGCCTATGGCCGCCCGCGCCTGCGCGAATTGATGATGGGCGGCGTAACGCAGCATCTTTTGCGGCACATGACGGTGCCGGTTCTGATGTCGCACTAGGCTACTGCCATATCATGCTGTTACCAGACCGGTCGGTGCCTTGCCCGGCCGGTTTTGCTTTTGGCCCAACAAATGATTTTCAAGCCAAAGATTGCACCCTAAAGTGCCTGAAAGCATCAGGAGCTTTCCTGCACAAAACAGAGGTTCGCCATGACCACCAACGCCACCACCAAGACAATCAATACCGCCCTGAACGCCAAAGGCAATTCCGCTGCCAGCCGCGATATCGCAAGCTATCTGCATCCCTATACCAATTTTGCCGCCCACGAAAAAACCGGGCCGCATATTATTTCAAAGGGCCACGGGATTTATGTGACCGATGACAATGGCCGCGATTTTATCGAAGGCATGGCCGGTCTTTGGTGTGCGTCGCTGGGATTTAGCGAAAATCGCCTTGTTGAAGCCGCGACAAAGCAGCTCGAAACCCTGCCCTATTACCACACCTTCGCATCGCGCAGCACCAATCCGGCGATTGATCTGGCAGAAAAACTTCTGGAGCTTGTGCCCGTCCCGATGTCCAAGGTTTTCTTTGCCAATAGCGGGTCAGAAGCAACTGATTCTGCAGTCAAGATGGTCTGGTATTATCATAATGCGATTGGCCAGCCGGAAAAGAAAAAGATCATTTCGCGCAAGAAGGGCTATCACGGGGTAACCGTCGCCGCGGCCTCGATGACCGGGCTTCCGGGCAATCACAAACTGTTCGATCTGCCGATTGACCGCATCATTCATACCGAAACCCCGCATTACTGGCGCGAAGCCCTTCCCGGCGAGGAAGAAGAGGATTTCGCGACCCGTCTGGCCGAACAGCTTGAAGACCTGATCCAGGCCGAAGGCCCGGAAACCATCGGGGCGTTTATTGCAGAACCCATCATGGGGGCCGGTGGCGTGATTGTGCCGCCGCGCACCTATTTCGAAAAGGTGCAGGAAGTTTTGGACCGGTACGACATCCTGTTTATCGCCGACGAGGTCATATGCGGATTTGGCCGGACCGGACGGATGTTTGCCACCGAAACCTTCCGGCTTAAACCCGACATGATCACGGTCGCCAAGCAGCTTTCATCGGCCTATCAGCCGATTTCGGCCCTGTTCATCAATGACAAGATTTATCAGGCGGCGAAAAAGGCATCCGACGAGATTGGTACATTTGGCCACGGCTTTACCTATTCCGGCCATCCGGTCGCGGCTGCCGTTGCGCTTGAAACCCTTAAAATCTATGAGGATGACGGCATTATCGACCATGTCCGCAATGTCATGTCACCATTCCAGAAACGCCTCAAGGACCTCAATACATTCGAACATGTCGGCGAAACCCGCGGACGTGGCCTGATCGGCGCGTTGGAACTGGTCGATGATAAATGCCTGAAAACCGGGATGCAGCCAACGGGTTCCGCTGGAAAGGCCGTGGTCGCAAAATGTATGGAGCATGGTGTGATCCTGCGTGCACTTGGCGATAGTGTCGCCTTCTGCCCGCCGCTGATCATTACCGAACAGCAGATCCACGATATGTTCGATAAGGTCGAAACAGCCCTTGCCGACTGGCACAAGAGCCTCGGCTGAACTGTCCCAGAACAGAAAACCTTTACAAAACAAATAGATGCTGCTGAATCGATGAAGACGCAGCGGCATCATCATAGCAAGAAACTTTCAATTGGTGGCAATTGATAGATTTTATTGCTTGTTTGAATTGATTTAATTGTGGGTCGGAAGTCCTTTCAAAACCTTGCCAAATGCGATCAATAGCGCCAAATTGGGAACAGGAATTGAACGGGGAACCGCCCAACGCCATGAGTAATGGCGAGATCGACAAACAATGAATGGACGCCTTCTTTGACAGCGTGGTTCGCAGCGACACCGAAAACGACAATCGAAGTGAAACTGGAATCGCTTTAAAATTTTTGACAAGGGTCAATGCCAAGTCGGAAGTCATGTCCGATAAGGAAGTTATCAAGACCCGGTCAGACGGGACCATGCTGATCCGGATATGCATGCATATCCGGCCAGGACCAAAGCTTTGCCAAGGGCGAGAGAACGGGATGGGAAACCAGCCCGGACCGGCAGCAAAGAGACAGGCGAAAGACACAAAAGATGAATTATAACACCTTCTTTAAAGACGCGTTGTCCGGCCTCAAGGCCGAGGGGCGTTATCGCGTGTTCGCCAATCTTGAACGCATTGTCGGTGAATTTCCCAAGGCCCTTTATCATCCCGGCAACGGGGATGCGCCGCGCAAGATAACCGTCTGGTGTTCAAACGACTATCTTGGCATGGGGCAGCATCCCAAGGTTCTTGAAGCCATGCAAAACGCCATCACCGGCCAGGGTGGCGGTGCGGGCGGGACGCGCAATATTTCCGGCTCCAACCATCTGCATGTCGCGCTCGAGAATGAACTCGCCGATCTGCATGGCAAGGAAGCCGCCCTTCTAATGACATCGGGCTATGTTGCCAACTGGACGACTTTGTCGACCCTTGGCTCGAAACTGCCTGATTGCGTGATCATTTCCGACTCGTTCAATCACAATTCCATGATCGAAGGCATGCGACATTCCAAGGCCGAACGTCGGATCTGGAAACATAACGATGTCGCACATCTTGAAGAAATCCTGCGCGATCTGGGGCCGAACCGGGCCAAGATCGTCGCGTTCGAGTCCGTTTATTCATTGGATGGCGATAACGCCCCGATCGCGGAAATCCTTGATGTTTGCGAAAAGTACAATGCGATTTCGTATCTGGACGAAGTCCATGCGGTCGGCATGTATGGCCCGCGCGGCGGCGGCGTTGCCGAACGCGATGGCGTTATGGACCGGGTTGATATCGTTCAGGGTACGCTTGCCAAGGCCTTCGGCGTGATTGGCGGCTATATCGCGGCCAAACATGAAATCGTTGATTTCGTGCGCAGTTTCGGCAACGGCTTTATCTTTACCAGTTCCCAGCCGCCCAGTATTGCGGCCGGTGCTCTGGCATCCGTCCGCCACCTGAAAGACAGCAATACCGAACGCGAAGCCCAGAAGGAACGTGCCGAAACGCTGCGTGCGCGCATGCGAGCAGCCGGGCTTCCGGTAATGGATGCGCCCAGCCATATCGTGCCACTGATGGTCGGCGATGCCAGCATGTGCAAGGAAGCCAGCGACCGGTTGCTGTTTGATCACGACATCTATGTCCAGCCGATCAACTACCCGACCGTACCGCGCGGCACCGAACGCCTGCGCTTTACGCCCGGCCCGCTTCACAATGACGAACTGGTCGATCACCTGATCGACGCGCTTCTGGTTGTTTGGGGCCAGTTGGGGATTTCGAAGGCCGCGTAAAGCTGCGAAAATCCAGTTGCATATGACGAAATACAGAAGATCACGTTGAAGCCCGGATGCCTTGTGCGCCGGGCTTCTTCTTTTGGTTTCACATTGAGCGTGCTGCACCATGGCTTCCCGTCTTCGCGAGAGCAACGGAAGGTAGTTTGCCTTTTCTGCCCTCGCCATGCCTGCGCAGGCCTTAATCCATTTACCGGCAGGTGATGAAGTACCGGCTTGTCTGTTTGCGGCTTGGGGTTTGTGTTCTATATTAAGGTCTCCCGGAAAAAATATGCTCCGGAAATGAACATTTGCAATTAAGAACCGTTCGCGTTAATTTCGGTGTCTGCACTTTCACAGGGACCGTTCATGTATTCGGATAGAACCTTGCTGCCAAAAGAATGTCTGCGCCTTTGCGCACTTGGCACCCTTGCCCTTTCGGACAAACCGATCAGCTATGCTGATCTGGCCAATTCTGTGCGTCATTTTACCGCCCATATCATGGGGCCGTCACTTGATATGATGGGAAGCTCGCTTCAGCTTCTGAAGCTGGAAGGGCTTGTCCGTGAGGATTGCAATGACGGGTCGTATTCGGATGCGCAATTGTCGCTGACCAAGGCCGGACATGACAAGTTCCATGAACTGATGCAGGGCACGCTTCGCGATACATCGGGCGAGCTTTCGCGTCTTGTCATGGCGCTTAAAATGCGGTTTTTGCATCTGCTGGATGAAGAAACGCGGCGCGACCAGATTGAAATCCTGCATGACGTTTGCGAGCTGGAACTTGATCGCGTTCTGGCGCTGCGTGAAGACCATGCCGATGAAGCCGCACCGTTCACCGGATGGCTTGATATGGAAGCCCGACGGCTGGAACAAAAGCGCGACTGGCTGAAAAGCCTGTTGGACTAATCCAAATACCCGTTATAGTCGCGAGACAGATCCGCAGGTAGCGGATGCCAAGTCACAGGATGGGACGGGTCCGATCATGCATATCCGCGATGAGACAGAGGCCGATATCCCGGCAATCCACGCATTGCTGGCGAGCGCGTTTGCAACCGCACCGCATAGCCAGCAAACCGAACATCTGATTGTTGATGCGCTGCGCGACAAAGGCAAGCTCAGCCTGTCGCTGGTCGCGATCGAGGATAATGAATTGGTCGGTTGTGTCGCATTTTCACCGGTTAAAATCGATGGCAGGGATATCGACTGGTTCGGGCTTGGCCCGGTCGCGGTCAATCCCGACCGTCAAGGTCTGGGCATCGGATCGGAACTGATCCAGGCGGGTATTGCCCGGTTGCGCACCCATGACGCTGCAGGTTGCGTGGTGCTGGGCGAGCCCGAATATTATGGTC
The DNA here is from genome assembly GCA_946885765.1 of uncultured Thalassospira sp. Next base: position 60 of record CAMPHD010000148.1, on the reverse strand, counting down.
GCTTCGGCTTTGCCCCCTGCCCGATCTGAAACTGGACGGTGTCCCTGATCAGTATTTCAT
>CAMPHD010000147.1 GCA_946885765.1 uncultured Thalassospira sp. | reverse complement strand
GCTCCGCTATACTCGACCGATGCCAGACGCTCGTCCGAGTTTTGCACATTCATGTGATAGCTGTGTACAAAGTAGGCGTGATCACCATCCGAAACACCCGAAAGCACGGCATGTGACTTGCCCGACGGATCAAGGACAAGATCGTTCCAGCCCATATGCGGGATTTTAAGCGACGGGTCTGCGGGTTCAATCGCAACCACTTCGCCCTTGATCCAGTCAAGACCGGGGGTATCGGCAAATTCGCGACCGACTGTCGACATCAACTGCATGCCGACACAAATGCCAAAGAACGGTTTGCCGCCCTTGATGACCTGTTCGTTCAGAACTTCGACCATGCCGGTAACGGCATCAAGTCCGGTACGGCAATCGGCATAAGCGCCAACACCGGGCAGGACGATATGGCTGGCATTGCGGACCTTTTCCGGATCATCGGTGACAATGATATCGTCGGAAAAGCCGGTTTCACGGGCCGCGCGTTCAAACGCCTTGGCAGCAGAACGCAGGTTGCCTGAACCATAATCGATAATCGCAACACTCATGGGTATGGGATGCTCCCGAATAAGGGGGTGGGCACAGCATTTTGCAAGCTATTGTGAACGGCGCGATTGCCACGCAGGCGATCAAAGAAACGATGTTCGGCGGCATTTTCATCGGGACCGGCAACAATCTCGACCAGTTTCCAGCCACGGGCTGAAAGCTTTTTGCGCCGCAGATCATTGGCGATCAGGCCAAAACCGACGCCGGTGGCAAGTGCCAAGGCAAAATCCATTTCCGGCCCGCCATCGAACACATAGATCAGCAGATTACAAATTAGCGAAACACCGAGCAGGCCGAAAAAAGCGGCCCACAAACGGTGATACAGCGCCCAGATGCCGCTAAAAATAAAGGCCCAGAAATTAAAGCCTTCGCGGATCAGGATCGCATTTTCCATCGGATCGGCATCGCCGGGATGGGTATGAACTGTGTAAACCTTCATCGAAAACCGGCTTCCTGTTCCGGGCAACGCATCACCCGGTCATTCGGATCAGATCAGGGGCATTTGGCGGGTTAAAGCGATCCGCCCAGAACACCCTTGGTCGAGGGAATGGCATCGGATTTGCGCGGATCAATTTCAATCGCAGCGCGCAGGGACCGTGCCAGCGCCTTAAAGGCACTTTCGACGATATGATGGTTGTTATCGCCATACAGGTTCTCGACATGAAGCGTCAGACCTGCGGCCTGGGCAAAGCCCTGAAACCATTCGCGAAACAGTTCGGTGTCCATATCGCCGATTTTGTCGCGGTCAAATGCTACATTCCAGATCAGATAGGGACGGTTTGAGCAATCCAGCGCGACACGGGTCAGTGCCTCGTCCATCGGAAGCAGGCAGCTGCCGTAACGATTGATGCCCTTCTTGTCGCCCAGTGCCTGCGAGAAGGCCTGACCAATGGCGATACCGGTATCTTCGGTGGTGTGATGGAAATCGATATGCAGGTCGCCCTTGGCCCGGACTTTAAGGTCCATCAAGCTATGGCGTGAAAGCTGTTCGAGCATGTGATCAAGGAAGCCAACCCCGGTCTCGACATCATAGATGCCAGTTCCGTCAAGATTAAGCTCGACCATGATCTGTGTTTCGTTGGTATTGCGCTCTACGCGGGCCTTGCGCATGCAAAGCTCCTTTCCTGCAGGTATCGATGCATCTGTTGGGTCGTATTTAGCAATAACAGCAACGAAAAGCCAGTTTAACCGGCTACGCATTGGCCGCAAATATGTCCGGAGCTCGCATTTGGCCGGGCCGGGTTGCTTAGCGGGAGGTTTATTTGGTTTCGATATGGCAAACGCTGTCCCAGTGGATCGGTGGCGGTGACTTTATGAACTGTCGGCAACGCCTCATATAGATCGAAACAAGTTTGTCAGCACTTGCCTGTGGTTTGAAGGCTTTGAAGGCGTCAAGCGCTTCTTGCCAGTTACGGTTCCGATAAAGTGTCAGGCAAGCATTCCACGTGGAAACCTCATCATAGTGCTCTTTGGTCGCGGCAAGGTCGCTATTCGCATTCTGCTTTTCACCCAACAGCTCGAAAATATCGACCGGAAGGGTTGTGCCGGCCGGAGAAACGCGATCGACAAAACGAAACAGGAAGTTTTCCCCTGCTTTTCGGGCGATGGTGCCACTGGCGAGAATGCGGGTGCCATAAATCTTGTTCAGCCCCTCAATTCGCGAAGCAAGATTAACCGCTGCACCCAATGCGGTATATTGAATGCGGCTTTTCGATCCGACATTGCCGACAACCACTTCGTCGCAATGCAGCCCGAAGCGCGTTCGCAGCGGGAACAGTTCCGACTGGTTGGAGATCGAATTCAACTGCCGCCCGGCATGTCTGCAGGCCAAGGCGGCCCGGCAGGCATGGATGGCGTGATCCTGATCTGCTGCCGGGGCATTCCAGAACGCCATGATCGCATCGCCGATATATTTGTCGATCGTGCCGTTGCCATTGGCGGTGATTTCCTTCTCCATGGCCGCGAAGTAGTTTGACAGCTCAAGCATCAATGCCGTTGGCGCATAGCTTTCGGTCTTGCCGGTAAAGCCCTCGATATCGGTGAACATGATCGATAATTCGCACGATGTCCCGCCGATCTCAACCGGGTGGCCCGATGCAACAATCGATTTCACCAGATCAACCGGCACGTAGGAACCAAAGCTTTTCAGGCTGACTTTCATGTTCGATACGGCATTGGCCAGTGCACTGACCTCGTAAATATGGGACGACATTTGAAAATCGCCTTCAAGATCGAAATGGCCGACTTTCTCGGCCTCGGATGCCACGGTATTAAGTTGGCGGCTCAGCATGCGCGATATGATGACGATCAGAATGACGGTAACGACAATGATGATCGCGGCAATCTGCAAAACGTTTCGGGTGGTTTCCTTGATCGCACCGACAAATTCATCTTCGGGTACGATGAAGCCAAGTGTCGGGGAAACACCGAATAATTCGGGGATGGGGGCTGCGGATGCCAGATATTTGCGCCCGTCTTTCGCTCCTTCGAAATCAAAGAAAGTCTCGCGACTTTTTATCCATTGGGTAATCGCCGTTTCGACAATGGGATCATCAATTTTACGATTTCCCGCTCCGGTGAATTTCAAATCCGCGGCATCGTTGCGTGTGCCGCTATAGGCAATCACACCATCCTCGCGATCAAGAAGAAAGACACGGCCTTCATTACCGATCCGGATGTCGTTCAGGATGTTTGTGATCTTGTCCATTGTCAGGTCCGCCCCGACAACACCCAACAGTTTTCCATCGGCATCGGTCACCCGTCTGGCAAAGGTAACTCCCGGCTTTCCGGTACTGTTAAAGATATAGAAATTACTGACGAAAATGTCGTCCTGGTTACGGGCACCTTCGTACCAGGGGCGGGTTCTGGGATCATATTCCACGTTGATCTGTTCGCGTCCGGTGACTGTTCCCCATGATGACTGATACAGGAACGTTTCGATCATATCATCGGTCGGGCCGTTGATTGTGCGATAGACGATTTTGGTGTTTGCGGGTAACGGGCTGCCTTTCGGGCCAAATTCCGAAACGCCCCCGGGGATTTGCACGACCTGGTAAAATTGCCCCTGATCCTCAAGACCAAAGAACAGGCCGTAAATATAGGAATAGGGTTTGATCTGGCTTGCCATGACGGCCCCGCTACGTGGTTCGGTCACGGCTTCGGGGAAGGATTTTATAAAATCGACGGTTGTTTCAACCACCTGCCCGACTGGAATGATCACATTGATCAGGTTTTCAACAGTATTCTCGCGCGCGGCGGTCATTTCGGATCGCGCTGTTTCCAATGCAAGCCGGTGATTGCTTTGGTAAAGAATGGCAACAGTGATCCCGATCATGAACACGGCGATTGCTGTGAACGCCGTGGTCACCCCGATTTGCAGCTTGATCTTCACCTGCCCACCCCATCGTCAATTCCCCGGACCAGATATTTCTTTTCCGGATTGAAGATTGGTATGTGGGATCGCGCGTCAGGATAAAAACCCATCCATTAGAACAGGCTAAAGACACCACAGGGTCAGACAAAGTCGAACTTGTCGACGTCAAACAGGCCCTTGTCCGTCATTTTCAGGTGCGGGATTACCGGCAAGGCCAGGAAGGCGACCTGAAGGAACGGTTCGGGCAGAACACAGCCAAGATCCTTGGCCGCAGCACGCAGCGTGATCAGGTCCTTTTCGACGATTTCGAACGGTTCCGTGCTCATCAGTCCGGCAACGGGTAATGCCAGTTCCGCCGTAACCTTGCCACCATCGGCAACTGCAAATCCGCCACCCATTTCGATCAGACGATTGACGGCTGCCGTCATGTCGGCGTCATTGGCACCGACCACGGTGATATTGTGGCTGTCATGGCCGACTGAGGATGCAATCGCACCACGTTTCAGGCCAAAACCGCGGACGAAACTGCGTCCTATATTACCATTCTTGCCGTGACGTTCGACGACGGCCACCTTGATCACATCGTTTTCAAGATCGGGTTGCAGACCGTTTTCAGCAATTTCAAGCGTGGCTTCATCGCGAAAGGTCAGGATCAGATCGGGTTTGACCTTGATCACCGGGGTCTGGTTCTGACCCGGTTTGGGTTCGGTCACAAAGGCCTCGGCGGTGACCGGTTTGGCCTTCATTGATGTCAGACCAATCGGTGCAACGGTTTCGCGTGCGTCAAACAGAACGTTGGTGACCAGACGACCGCCTGAAATTACGTCGCTGACCGCGCAGGTTTCCAGATCATCAAGGATTGCGATATCCGCCCGCCAACCGGGCCCGATCAGGCCACGATCACGCAAGCCGAAAATGCGGGCTGCTGAATGCGATGCGGCGCGATAGGCATGGTGGATCGGACAATTACGTGCTTTTAAATGACCGATTAATCGTTCAATAAGACTATCAAGGTGACCTTCTTCTCCGATATCGAGCGGGTTGCGGTCATCTGTGCACAGTGCAACGAAGCTCGACGTATTTTCGTCAAGAATTTCGGCCAGTGCTTCAAGGTCCTTGGAAACCGATCCTTCGCGGATCAGGATCGCCATGCCTTTGGCAAGCTTTTCGCGTGCTTCGGTGGCAGATGTTGCTTCGTGATCTGTGCGGATGCCTGCGGCCATGTAACCGTTCAGTGCCGTGCCCTGCACCAATGGGGCATGACCATCAATATGACCATCCTGAAAGGCTTCAAGCTTGGCCATGATGCCGGGATCAAGGTTCAGCACGCCGGGATAATTCATCATTTCGGCCAGCCCAACGACTTTGGGGTGGCTACGGAATGGCAGAAGATCATCGATTTCAAGCTGCGCGCCCGATGTTTCAAACCCGGTGGCCGGCACACAGGAAGACAGATTGACGCGGATATCCATCACGGACCGTTCGGCGCAATCAAGGAAATATCTGATCCCGTCCGCGCCCAGAACATTGGCAATTTCATGCGGATCGCACAGAACCGTGGTCACACCATGCGGCAAAACACAGCGATCAAATTCAAGCGGAGTGACGAGCGAGCTTTCAATATGAAGATGCGTGTCGATAAAGCCCGGGACCGCGAATTTGCCGGTACAGTCAATTTCGCGATCGCCTTCGTATGTGGCATACGTGCCGACAATCCGGTCGCCGACAATGGCAATATCGGTTTCAGTTACCTTACCCGTGATGACATCAAGCAATCCGATATTGCGCAGGACCAGATCGGCCTTCATCCGGCCCTGACCGGCCAGAATACATTTGCCAAGTTGGGTTTGGGCAAGATCGGGATTACTCATGGCCGGGGTCCTTCATTCTTTGAAATTCTTTTATTACCCAAGGGTAAAGCATGTGGCGCTGATCCGCCGCGAATTTTTTATACTTCTTCACATTGAAACAGTGTTTGTGAACTGGTGATGGTCGTTCCCGGGGCTTGGCCCTTGACCGGGCGGTTGTGCGTGCTAACTCTTGATCGAACGCATTGGATGAAAATCTAGGGATTATTTATGAGCGAAAAATCGCAGCCGAGCTGGCACGGCACGACGATCCTGTCGGTGCGCAAAGGCAATGAAGTGGTGGTTGCCGGTGATGGTCAGGTATCTTTGGGCCAGACCGTGATCAAGGGCAATGCCCGCAAAGTGCGCCGTATCGGCCAGAAAGGCGAGATTATCGTCGGGTTTGCCGGGGCAACGGCGGATGCTTTTACCCTGCTGGAACGCCTTGAAGCCAAACTGGAACGTCATCCGGGCCAAACCATGCGGGCCTGTGTCGAACTGGCCAAGGACTGGCGCACGGATCGTTATCTGCGCAAGCTTGAAGCAATGATGGCGGTGGCCGACAAGGATGTTTCGCTTGTCCTGACCGGGATGGGTGATGTGCTTGAACCTGAAGACGGCATTATCGCCATCGGATCGGGTGGGAACTATGCCCTTGCCGCTGCACGGGCCCTGATTGATCTGGACCTGAGTGCCGAGGAAATTGCCCGCAAAGCCATGGCGATTGCCGGTGAAATCTGTGTTTATACCAATGACAGCGTTACGCTGGAAAAGATCGAGGATGCGAAATAAGGGTGCCGTTTTGGGCCTGACATCGCATTTCCGTCGCAAGAACTAACGGATAAATTTAATGACCCAACATTTCAGCCCGCGCGAGATCGTATCCGAACTTGATCGCCATATCATTGGTCAGAAAGATGCCAAGCGCGCGGTCGCCATTGCCTTGCGCAACCGTTGGCGTCGGCAGCAGCTTGACGACACGATGCGCAATGAAGTTCTGCCCAAAAACATTCTGATGATCGGCCCGACCGGTGTCGGCAAGACCGAAATCGCTCGCCGCCTCGCCAAACTGGCAGAAGCCCCGTTCATCAAGATCGAAGCCACCAAATTCACCGAAGTCGGTTATGTCGGCCGTGATGTCGAACAGATCGTTCGTGATCTTCTGGAAGTATCGCTGGACCTGACACGTGAAAGCATGCGCAAGAAAGTCCGGGCCAAGGCCGAAATGCAGGCTGAGGAACGCATTCTGGACGGTCTCGTTGGTGAAAATGCATCGGCCGATACTCGCCAGAAGTTCCGCAAGATGCTGCGCGAAGGCGAATTGCAGGACAAGGAGATTGAAATCCCTGTTCAGGAAAGCAGTTCATCCTCGATGCCGACCATCGATATTCCCGGAATGCCGGGCGCGCAGATGGGGATGCTGAACCTGCAGGATGTCTTTGGCAAGGCATTCGGCGGCCAGACCAAACCAAAACGCATGACCGTCGAGGAAGCGTTTGAGCGCCTGATCGACGAGGAAGGTGACAAGCTTCTGGATATGGACAAGGTCACCGCCGAGGCGATCGAAAACGTTGAACAGAATGGCATCGTGTTCCTTGACGAGATCGACAAGATCACCGCGCGTTCCGAACGCGGCGGCGATGTGTCGCGCGAAGGTGTTCAGCGCGATTTGCTGCCGCTGATCGAAGGTACGAGCGTTTCGACCAAGCATGGCACGGTCAAAACCGACCATATCTTGTTTATCTGTTCGGGTGCTTTCCATCTTTCAAAGCCATCGGACCTGCTGCCGGAATTGCAGGGCCGTTTGCCGATCCGGGTCGAGTTGAAGGCCCTGACCGAGGAAGATTTCCGCCGTATTTTGTTGGAACCGGAAGCATCCCTGATCAAGCAGTATGTCGCACTGCTGAAAACCGAGGATGTTACGTTGGAATTCGCCGACGATGCGGTTGACGAACTTGCCCGCATTTCGGCCAGTGTCAATGAAACGGTCGAAAATATTGGTGCGCGTCGCCTGCACACGGTTCTGGAA
>CAMPHD010000146.1 GCA_946885765.1 uncultured Thalassospira sp. | reverse complement strand
AAACACTGTGTTGCCACTGCAAGGATCAGATTTCAGCGAGAATTTTTCCGGCCCTGAAATGGAAGTCACACCCGTTTTTGCGCAATTCACGTGGTGCCCACTGACATACGGCGCATTTTCGATCCGACGTGGTATTACGCGATTTGCATTCCTTGTGCAGGTATTTCCCCAAAAGAGCGTCGATATAGCTGCCCTGAAAGGCATCAACACCAAGGCTTCGGCCCATGCGCAATGCGGTACGACTGTCGCATCGCGTCAGGATCAGATTGCGATCGGCAAAAACAGAAGCAAATTCACGCAGCCTGTCGGTGGCCTCAGCCCGTTTGGAACCGATGATATTCTGATCCCAGATCACCTTTATGAAATCGACATTGATCTTGCGAGGTGACAGGAATTCAAGTGACGGCAAGGTAATGCGATCAAGCCCAACGCGCACGCCAGCAGAATGCAGCAGACTGCAGGCATCCTCGAATTCCCACCAATCGGCAATCGCATTTTCAAGCGAGATTTCAATCGCCAGATTTTCAGCAAAACGACTGCCTTCCGATCCAAGAAATTCGGCAAATCGGTCACTAAAAATCGTCTGAACCATCATGTTTAGATGCAAGGTATCGGGCAGCATCTGAGGGGCGAGATTTTTGGTGACATCCATCACCTTTTCATCAAGCACGCGCGACAAAATTTCAACCTCGCCCGGGCCTTCCAAAAGGAAACTGGCAAGGTGATGCTGACGCAGATAATCCAGCGAACAATAAAGTTCATGCCCAAGGATTTCTCGGCGGCTGTCATGAAATTCCAGAATGGCCTGACGACGGCAGGAGTCAAAAACCGCTTCTTCGTTAATTGCACCGCGCAGCATTTCTGCCATGTCAAAGCGCTGCAGGCTTTCGTTTTGGAAATGGTTTTCTTCAAACAGCCCCAATAAGCCAAACATTGCCTTGCGGTCTTCAGGCCAGGAAAATTCAGTCCAAAGCTTTTGCGGGATATCGCCCAAACCCTGTCGGTCGACAACGTCCTTGAGCGTTTCGGTCACGCTGGCCAAAAACGTATCGGTTTCGCCAAACGATTTCGAAGGACGAATGAAAGCGACCATACCGTTTTCAAGACGATACTCTTGGGTCTTTTCGGGCAGATGATGGAATGCGTCACGCGAAATATCCTGATATTCCTGCGGTTCAAGCCTCAGGGATAGGGGGATATTCAAAATTGCAACAATCGGCCGTTTACCATTCGCCCCATGTTTACGAAGGTTTTCAACAAACCTTGTCAGGGTCAGTTCCGATTTTGTTGAAGACGCGGTCATATGCATTCCCATCAAAACGCGTGGGGAATGAAAATGCCGGATCGAAGTTAATTTTAATTAAACATCTATACCAAGGCATAGTGATTTTTCAAAATCACCTAGCAATTGCATAGCATGATCATGTTTTGCCGGATCAAGGTCGAAGGCAATGCCATCAATCAAGCGAACAAACCTTATTCCCTGCAACGCGTTACAGATAAAAATCAGATCCATAGATAACAAGTCTTTCGGATCAATCGACACCTCATGCACCGCAATCCCATGATCCCGGCACCAATCGATCACGAATTTTCGCCCCAATCCGGCAAGAATACCGGAATCGGCAGGTGCTGTATAAAATGTACCATCGCGAACACCGAACAGGTTGGCAATCGTTGTTTCAGCGACAGAACCGTCAACAGAAAGAACAAGTGCCTCGTCTGCGCCATAAGCGGCGACTTCCTGACGTGCCACTATATTGTCGAGATAGTTGAGGCTTTTGACCTTGCCTGCAATCGACCACGGATTGCGCCGAACCTGTTTTGATGTCGCAAGGACCAAGCCATTGTCTTGTGCCGGTTTGGCGAAGGGGGCCGCCGTTATCAGGATCGTTGGATGGCATTCCCTGGGCGGTAACAGGCCGCGTGGACCGCTGCCACGTGTAACGGTCAGACGAACAACGGCATCTTTTCCGTCAAATTCAGCGCAGAGCATATCAACAGCATCAGCGATCTCAGCAATATTTGGTAGTAAATCCGGGACAAGCCCGGTTAATTCCGAGTGGTTTTTAAGGCGTTCATGATGCAGGCCAAGCCATGCAACCCTGCCCTTATGGGCCCGCATGGTTTCAAAAAAACCATCCCCCAACAGCAACCCGCGATCCGTGACCGCAATATGCGCATCCGTCTGATCAATAATCTTGCCGTTAAGCCAGACTTTCATCACGACGCAACCTTTCGCGCATCGGCCGCCCCGGTAATCATCAGAAAGTTCGACAGCAGATCATGCCCCTGCTCGGTCAGGACGGCTTCAGGATGGAACTGAACACCAAAGATCGGCAAATCCCGATGGGCAAACGCCATGATTTCGCCATCTGGACCTGTGGCAGTCTGCACCAAAGAGCCATCGACTGGCAGATCAACAATCAGCGAGTGGTACCGCGTTACTGTCAACGGAGTTTTGATGCCGTTGAAAAGTCCTGATCCATCATGCGTAATCGCCGATGTCATCCCGTGAACAGGACGGTTCGCACGTTTGACTATACCACCAAAGGCCTGTGCAATGGATTGATGCCCTAAACAGACGCCCAGCATCGGATATTCGCCCGCCAATGCTGTAATCAGATCGATACTATTTCCCGCCTCGTCCGGGCCACAGGGGCCGGGGGAAAAGACGACAGCATCCGGGCTCAACCGGCGAACTTCCGCAACATCAATCCGGTCATTGCGCACAACCTCAACCTGCTGGCCAAGTTCCACGAAATAGCGCGCCAGATTGAAAACAAAGGAATCGTAGTTGTCGATCAACAGGATCATTTTGATCCAATCCGTCTGTGAAGTTGCTCAAGGTATTGTTCAAACGCGGTGATCTTACAACACATCGGGATTAATCCCCAATGCTTCGACAAGCTTGGCAGCCTTGACCAGTGTTTCGTCATATTCCGCTGCCGGGATACTATCGGCAACGATACCGCCGCCGACATTGAATGCCATGCGCCCCTGGTTCACGCAAATACTGCGGATCGCAATGTTGGTATCCATACTGCCATCAAAGCCGATGAAGCCGATTGCCCCGCAATAGGTGCCACGTGTTGATCCTTCAAGTTCGGTGATGATTTCCATCGCACGGATTTTCGGTGCCCCCGTGATGGATCCGCCCGGGAAACAGGCGGCCAGCAAATCCACGGCAGTCTTGCCAACCTGCAATTCAACGGTGACGGTCGAAACCAGATTATGGAAGTTGGCATAGCTTTCAAGCATGCAAATCTGTGGCGTTTCAACTGTGTGCGGCTTGCAGACTTTTGATAAGTCATTACGCAAAAGATCAACAATCATAATATTTTCTGCACGATCCTTTGCAGATAACATTAATTCCTGTGCCAGTTCAGCATCTTCGACGGGCATGTTGCCACGTGGTCGGGTACCCTTGATCGGTCTGGTTTCAACATGGCCATTGGTGACCTTCAGAAACCGTTCTGGCGAGTTTGACAAAACCGCGACCTCGCCAAAATTCAGGAAAGCCCCGAAAGGTGCCGGGCTGGCAAGACTTAGACGACGATAAAGGTCAAACCGTTTCGGGACAGCATCATGGGCATATTCGGCCCGGAAGCTTTGCGACAGATTGGCCTGAAAAATATCTCCGGCATGAATGTAGTCGACAACGGTCTGAACTGCGTTTTCGTACTCGGTGCAGTCAAAGTTTGATTGCCACGGCATTATATCGGGCACATGCGGTGCATCGGGAATCTCGCCCATGGGGCGTGCCAAACGCAGGTATTTGCGAATCAATTCCATGCGATCCGCAGCGCGCTTTTCCCGTGCTGACGCGGATGTTTCGGGAATCCCCGTCGAAATAAGCCACATGCGGCGTTCAATCTGATCGAATGCGATGACCAGATCATAAATACCAACCGTCATATCGGGCATATTGAGCCAGTCTTGCGGGGCTTCGGGAAGCGTTTCAAGCTGTTGAGCAAGCTCATATCCGAAATAACCGACAGCCCCGCCTTGAAACGGCGGCAAATCCGGAGCTGCTTCCATACGATACCGCGCCATCAGATCGGCAAAAACCGCGAAGGGATCACCGGGAACAGGAAAACCGTCAAGCACCACCTGCCCGTTCTTGGCCGTCAGTTTATGGAGCGGAGATGCAACGACATAAGAAAAGCAGTCCCGGTCACCAGAATCAAGAAAATGACTGTCTGCGAACCCGGCAAAAGCGCCATAAGCGTCAAGCGGTTCGATATAGGGGCATTCTTCAATCAGCATTTTACGGTTTCGACCTGTGGTCTGGATAACGTTGCGGCGGATCGCGGTGTGACGGGATGGCCGCCAATTTATGCGATTCTGGCATTCTGGCGAGGATGAATTTCAAAAATCTGTCAAAGATATTGATCCGGGCAACGCAAAAGGGCCAATCCGATGGACTGGCCCTTTGACGTAATGACATCAACCGGAATTACATCGCCGCGATGCGGGCGTGTGCTTCCTGCAGTTTGGCAAGGGTATCGCGGGCTTCCTCAAGCTTGGCTTTTTCGGTCGCGACAATATGTTCAGGTGCGCGGCTCACAAAACTTTCGTTGGAAAGCTTGCCTTCCTGCCCCTTGATATATTTGGTTTTACCCTCGATTTCCTTTTCAAGGCGGGATTTTTCAGCCGCAACATCAATGAAATCGGCAACCGAAACAAAGACGGTCACACCATCAACTACGGTCTGAATGGCCCCTTTGGCAACGGCTTCAACATCGCCCTGTCCCTTGAATTCAACCACAGCCACACGTGCCAGACGTTTAACCTGGGCTTCCTGTGCGGTCACCGCAGCCTTCATGGCATTAGACGCATCGACCAGATAGATCGGTACTTCGGCCGCAGGCGGTACGTTCATTTCGGAACGAACACCACGGATGTTACCGATCAGTCGGATGGCAAGATCGATTTCATCTTCGGCGACACGGTCGATCAGCGCATCGTCGAATTTCGGATAAGCCTGCGACATCAGAAGTGTTGCACGATTGTCGGCAGACTTTTCCCAAAGTTCTTCGGTGATGTAAGGCATGACCGGATGCAGGATCAAAAGAATCTGATCTAGAACCCATGCGGTCACCGCGCGTATTTCGGCCTTTGCTTCCTCGTCCTGGCCCATCAGAACCGGCTTTGCCAGTTCCAGATACCAGTCGCAGAAAGTTCCCCAAACAAACTGATACGCACCATTTGCCGCCTCGTTGAAGCGATAGCTTTCGATACCCGATGCCACGGTTCTTGCAGCTTCGGCGGTTTTGCCAACAATCCAGCGTGCCAGTGTCGAATTGACATTGGCAGGATTGAAACCGTCAACCGGTTTGCATTCGTTCATTTCCGCAAAGCGGGCCGCATTCCAAAGCTTGGTCGCAAAGTTCCGGTACCCTTCGACGCGGGACGCGGCAAGTTTGATATCGCGCCCCTGTGCAGCCAGTGCCGTCAGGGTCAAACGCAGAGCATCACAGCCATATTCGTCAATGAGTTCCAGCGGATCAATCACGTTACCCTTGGATTTCGACATCTTCTGACCGTGTTCATCACGGACCAGTGCATGGATATAGACATCCTTGAACGGAACTTTACCATCCATGAAATGCATGCCCATCATGATCATGCGGGCAACCCAGAAGAAGATGATGTCAAAACCGGTAACCAGCACATCGCCCGGATAGTATTTGTTCAGTTCCGGGGTCTTATCCGGCCAGCCAAGGGTCGAGAACGGCCACAATGCCGACGAGAACCAAGTATCAAGAACGTCGGTTTCCTGGGTCAGTTCAACATCCTTGCCAAAATGCGCCCTGGCAGCAGCCAGAGCTTCTTCTTCGGTTTCCTCGACAAAGATTTCACCGTCCGGACCGAACCATGCCGGAATGCGATGGCCCCACCACAGCTGGCGCGAAATGCACCAAGGCTGAATGTTGCGCATCCATTCAAAATAAGTGTTTTTCCAGTTCTTGGGCACAAATTTGATACGGCCGTCTTCAACTGCCTCGGTCGCCGGTTTGGCAAGAACTTCTGCATTCACAAACCACTGATCGGTCAGGTAAGGCTCGATCACGACGTTTGAACGGTCGCCATACGGAACCATGTGAACGGTATCCTCGATCTTCTCCAGAAGACCGAGCTCTTCCATTTTGGCAACGATCAGTTCGCGTGCCTTGAAACGATCAAGACCACGATATTCATTTGGCGCTTCATCATTGATGCGCGCATGGTCATTCATGATGTTGATCTTTTCGAGATCATTGCGCTTGCCAACTTCAAAGTCGTTGAAATCATGTGCCGGGGTGATTTTAACGGCACCAGAACCCTTTTCAGGATCGGCATATTCATCGGCAACGATTCTGATGCGGCGACCGACGATCGGCAGAATGCAATATTGCCCGATCAGGTCCTTGTAACGTTCATCATCCGGATGAACCGCAACACCGGTATCGCCCAGCATGGTTTCCGGGCGCGTGGTGGCAACAGTGATGAACTGGCCTTCTTTGCCCTCGATCGGATATTTAAAGTGCCAATAGTGGCCTTTGACTTCTTTCTGAACGACTTCAAGATCGGAAATCGCGGTCAGAAGTTTTGGATCCCAGTTGACCAGACGCTTGTCACGGTAAATCAGTCCCTGTTTGTGCAGGGTAACGAATACCTTACGAACGGCGGCTGACAGACCGTCATCCATTGTAAAGCGTTCACGCGGCCAATCGGGCGATGCGCCAAGGCGACGAAGCTGGTTGGTGATGGTCCCGCCGGACTTTTCCTTCCATTCCCAGACTTTTTCGACGAACTTTTCGCGGCCAAGGTCGTGGCGCGTGACGTTCTGTTCGCCAAGCTGGCGTTCAACAACCATCTGGGTTGCGATACCGGCATGGTCGGTGCCCGGCTGCCACAGGGTGTCTTTGCCCGACATCCGGTTATAGCGCACCAGAATATCCTGCAGCGTAAAGGTTAGCGCATGCCCCATATGGAGGCTGCCGGTCACGTTGGGCGGCGGCATCATGATGACATAGGGATTGGCATTCGATGCCGGATCGGCGGCAAAGGCCCCCGACTTTTCCCATTTATCGTAAAGTCTGCCTTCAACGTCGGCCGGGCTGTATGTCTTCTCCAACATGGTCTTTTGATCCGCTGCGGGTTTTTAATCAATACACAAAGAAAAAGCGGCGCACCGTTGGCGCGCCGCTGTAAATCATATTTCGGCTCGCCTACAGGTCTTCGGCGCGGTTCACGATCCGCTCGATTTCCTTTTTCACAAGACGTTCGACCATATCGGGAAGGTTTTCGTCAAGCCATTCCTTAAGCAACGGACGCAGCATATCACGCACAAGATCTTCGAGCGTGATGTGGCCGGCATTGAGGCCAAGAGCGACTGCGCGTTTCTTTGCAACGGCTTGCGCCAAATCCGAGATGGTTCCGGTTGCCGTGTTTTCGGTAATACGCGAAATCAGCGGCTCGTCATCTTCGTCGTCCTCGTAAACCGCTGGCATTGCCGGTTCGGGTTCGTCGAAGTCATCCATCGGATCAGGTTCAGGCTCTTCGAATTCGTCTTCTTCTGGCATTTCATCGAAATCGAGCATATCGTCGAGTTCGAGCTCTTCCTCCGGTTCGTCAAGCTCAAGCTCTTCCGGTTCTTCATCGAATTCAAGTTCCTCGGGCTCTTCATCAAGTTCGAGCTCGTCGATCTCTTCTTCAATTTCCGGTTCGGGCTCTGGTTCCGGCATCGGTTCTGGTTCAGGAGCGGCCTGTTTCTTGTCGTCATCCCCTTCATCAGCAAGAATC
>CAMPHD010000145.1 GCA_946885765.1 uncultured Thalassospira sp. | reverse complement strand
CGCAGGGGGCCGCACCGACGAGTTGATGATGCGCACCGTCGACGTGCTGTATTCCCTGCCCTTCATGTTCTTTGTGATCATGCTGATGGTGGTGTTTGGCCGGAACATTTTCCTGATTTTTGTTGCCCTTGGCGCCGTTGAATGGCTGACCATGGCGCGGATTGTCCGCGGGCAGACGCTGTCGCTTCGGCGGCGCGAATTTATCGAAGCCGCCCATGCCACGGGTGTTTCAAACTTCAAGATCATTTTCCGCCATATCATCCCCAACGTTCTGGGACCGGTCATTGTTTACATGACGCTGACCATTCCGCAGGTGATCCTGACCGAAAGTTTCCTGTCGTTCCTGGGCCTTGGTGTTCAGGAGCCGCTGACAAGCTGGGGCGTTCTGATTTCCGAAGGGGCGAAAGTGATCGAAGCGGCAACCTGGATGCTGATTTATCCGGCGATCTTCCTGGCACTGACGCTGTTCTGTTTCAACTTCATCGGCGACGGATTGCGCGACGCCCTTGACCCGAAGGACAGATAGGCACATGACAAATCATATTCTGACTGTTGAAAACCTTCGCGCCCGCTTCCAGACCCCGGATGGCGAGGTCGAGGCCGTCAATGACATCAACTTCCATATTGATCCGGGCGAAACACTTGGCGTTGTAGGCGAGTCCGGATCGGGAAAAACCCAGATTTTCCTTGCCGTGATGGGGCTCCTCGCCAAGAACGGCAAGGCCACGGGTACGGTGCGCTACAAGGATAAGGACATCCTCAATATCCCGTCACGCCAGCTCAACAAAATCCGCGGTGTCACGATGTCGATGATATTTCAGGATCCGATGACGTCGCTTAACCCGTTCCTCAAAATCTCCCGACAGATGACCGAGGTGCTGGTGGAACATCGCGGTATGTCCGAGGGTGATGCCCTTAAACGTGCGATCAACATGCTTGATCGTGTTGGCATTCCGGGTGCAGCCCAGCGCGTTCACATGTATCCGCATGAATTTTCCGGCGGTATGCGCCAGCGCGTCATGATTGCCATGGCGTTGCTGTGCGATCCCGAAGTCCTGATTGCCGATGAACCGACCACCGCCCTTGATGTGACGGTGCAGGCACAGATCCTTGATCTGCTGCGCGACCTTAAAAAGGATTTCAATACGGCCATCGTCATGATCACCCATGATCTTGGCGTGGTGGCGGGCCTTTGCGACCGGGTGATGGTGATGTATGGCGGGCGGATTGTCGAAACCGGTACGGTGCGCGACATTTTCTATGACAGCCATCATCCCTATACCGAGGGACTGTTGAAATCGATGCCGCGCATCGACACGGCAAGCGAAGAACACCTGTTTGCCATTCCGGGACAGCCGCCAAACCTGCAAAACCTGCCGCAGGGCTGTGCCTATCAGGAACGCTGTGCCTATGTCATGGATCGGTGCTGTGTTTCCCGCCCAAGTCTGTTTGGCTTTGACGACGGTCGCGCCAGTGCCTGCTTCCGGGAGGACGGCCAATGAACGCGGTCCAAAAAAAGAAAAACGTCCCGATCCTGTCCGTACGTGACCTTAAGGTTCACTTTTCCCTGCCGGGCAAAGGATTTTTCGGTCCCGAGCGCAAACTGAAAGCTGTCGACGGGATCGATTTCGATCTGTATCCCGGCGAGACGCTTGGCATTGTTGGTGAGTCCGGTTGCGGCAAATCGACCCTTGGTCGTGCGATCCTGCAACTGATCCCGCCAACCGACGGGCAGGTCGTGTGGCTGGGCCGGGATATTGTCGGGGCACCACACCGCGAAATGCAGCCGCTTCGCCGTGACCTGCAGATCATTTTTCAGGATCCGCTGGCAAGCCTGAACCCGCGTATGACGATTGGCGAGATCATCGCCGAGCCGCTGGTGACCCACAAATCCGAACTGGGCAAAGACGAAATCAAGGCGCGCGTCAAACGCATGATGGCTCGCGTCGGGCTTTTGCCGCAGATGATCAACCGCTATCCGCATGAATTTTCAGGCGGGCAGTGCCAGCGTATCGGCATTGCGCGTGCGATGATCCTCGAACCGAAACTGATCATCTGTGACGAGCCGGTTTCAGCCCTTGATGTCTCGATCCAGGCGCAGATTGTCAATCTGTTGCAGGAATTGCAGCGCGAATTTGACCTGTCGCTGATCTTCATCAGCCACGATCTTTCGATCGTGCGTCATATCTGCCACCGCATATTGGTGCTGTATCTGGGCAACCTTATGGAGCTGGCCGACCGCGACAGCATCTATGCCGCCCCCAAGCACCCCTATACCAAGGCACTGATTTCCGCCGTCCCTATCCCCGACCCGGAAATCGAACGCACCAAGGAACGCATCGTGCTGACCGGTGATTTGCCCAGCCCGATCAACCCGCCATCGGGTTGCGTGTTCCGTACCAGATGTCCGTTTGCCAAAGATGTCTGTGCAACCGATGTGCCGAGCGTTGACACGATCAACGATCAGCATCAGGTAGCCTGCCATTTCCACGAACGGATGTAGGAGGGCAACCTCCCTTTGCACCACCCAACTTGACCGGGCCGTTTCGCGACGGCCCGCTTTTTTCTATTTGGCATCATGGAAAATGATGCCAAGCGTATGTCGTGAACCCGACCGCAAACGAGAAACGCCGTGACGCATATTCACCCGGTATGTGCCTCGCGTTCCCACGACCGGACGATGATGGACCGGGAAAACCGCCCCGTCTCCTTGCGCCAGCGGCACGACTTCGGCGCGGGATTGCATACGCGGGCGCTGTTCGGTCAGAACAAACTCGCCGCCTTCGAAATCAGTTTTCGGGGCGCTGAGCAGGATCGCAACCTGTAACGGAAACACACAATCACCGTAAACATCCTGATGCAGGCAATTGTAATCCCCTGCCCCATAGCGCAGCAAAAGCGGCGTCGGGCGGGTTTGCTCCGCCTCATGGCATTCGACAACAAACCGGGCGTGATCGCCGGGAAAATGCCGATCCAGCCCCATCGCCCGGTTCCACTGGTTGGCAATTTCGGCCAATGGCGGATAAAGCGATTGCCGCAAGTCCGCAATGATATCGGGCAGGGGATAAGCGAAATATTTGTATTCGCCGCGCCCGAAACCGTGCCGGGCCATATGGATGTGGCTGCGAAATGCATCCGGGTCATCATAGTGTGCGATCAATGCCCGGCAGGTGTCCGGGTCGATCAGTTTTTCAAGGATCGTGCAGCCATATGCGTCAAGTTCGCGGGCATGTTTTTCCCAATCAAGCGATGTGATCCTGTCACGGGTCATCTCGTTCACTGCCCGGCCTCCCCGCTTTCAATATCCAGCAGGATTTGCTTGCGCTCCACGCCCCAGCGATATCCCGAAAGATCACCATCCTTGCGCACCACCCGGTGGCAAGGAATGGCAACCGCGATGCTGTTAGCACCACAGGCCTGTGCGACGGCACGGGTAGCACGCGGCGATCCGATCTTTTCGGCGATTTCGGCATAGCTTGCCTTTGTCCCGGCCGGAATTTCCGAAAGCGCCTGCCAGACGCGTTGCTGAAAGGCTGTACCGCGAATATCAAGCGGCAGGTGATGACCAAGCTGCGGGGCTTCGACCAGACCGATGATCTGTGCCATCCAGTCCTCGAACGCCGGGTCGCCGCCGATCAGCTCCGCCTTGGGGAAGGCATCCTGCAACTGGCGCACGAGCGCATCGGGATCGTCGCCCAGAAGGATCGTGCAAATCCCCTTGGCGCTTGCCGCGCCAAGGATTGCGCCAAGCGCACATTGCCCCACCGCAAACCGGATTTTCTCGCCCTTGCCCCCCGCGCGATAGCTGCTTGGCGTCATGCCCAGCATCTTGTGAGAGCGTTCATAAAACCGGCTGTTGGAATTATATCCCGCGTCATAGATTGCCTCGGTCACGGTATTGCTGCTGCGCAATTCCTCGCGCACGCGACCGGCCCGGTGGGCGCTGGCATAGGCCTTTGGCGTTACACCGGTAACCGCTTTAAACACCCGGTGAAAGTGAAACCGGCTCATGCCGGCTTGTACGGCCAGATCATCAAGGCTTGGCATTTCTTCGGCATTACGGATGATTTCGCATGCCTTTGCCACGGCATCAGCATTGCGTTCCGCGATTGATGCGGTGTTCGGACGGCACCGTTTGCACGGGCGGAAACCCGCCTGTTCGGCATCATCGCAACTGGCATGAAACGCGACATTTTCCCGGCGTGCCAGACGTGCGCCGCAAGACGGGCGGCAATAAACCCCGGTGGTTACGACCGAATAGTAAAACTGTCCGTCAGCTTTGCCATCGCGATTTGCCACGGCCTGCCATTTGTCCTCGTCACTGATCCAGAGGATCGCCTTCTTCAATCTCGCCTCCGTCAACATGGGATGGCTCCTTTATCAGAACATAGGGATGCCAGATGCATCCGTTTGACCGACATTCTGATCGTCCATCCCGTGGGCCGCACTCCGTTCCTTGCTTTCGAATTCGCTACCCACGAAAAACCGTCAATTCCGCGAATTCAATGCCAATAACCGGAGTGCCGGACCGCCTTGCCCGAACTAGCGTCTCCCCATCGGGCCATCATCACCACGATGGTCATCCTATCATGACACAGGAGATGGAAACATGTTCACACTGGACGGTAAAACCGCAATCATCACCGGGGCCAGTTCCGGCATCGGTCGCGCCATGGCCGAACTTTTTGCCCGGCAGGGTGCCAAACTTGTGCTGAATGCCAGACGTGCTGAATTGCTCGATGATATCATGGCCGATATCCGTGATGCCGGTGGTACGGCCATTTCAGTGCCGGGCTGTCTTACGGGCGAAGATGTATCAAGGCAACTGGTCGAGGCCGCCCTGGATCATTTCGGAAAGCTTGATATCGCGGTCAATAATGCCGGGATGGTCGGGGAGTCTGTTTCGATCCCCGATATGGCAACCGACGACTGGCATGAAATGATCGAAACAAACCTGACATCGGCATTTTTCGGGGCGAAATATCAATTGCCTGCGATGCTTGCCAATGGTGCAGGTTCGCTGATCCTGACATCAAGCTTTGTCGGCTATTCGGTCGGCATGCCCGGGATGGGCGCCTATGCCGCCAGCAAGGCGGGCATGATCGGATTGATGAAGTCGCTGGCGGCCGAATACGGCCCACAGGGCATCCGGGTCAATGCGCTGCTGCCCGGCGGGACCGATACCCCGGCCAGCATCACCAATAAACCCGGTGCCGGGCCGGAGGTCGAGCAGTTCGTCAACAGCCTGCATGCGTTAAAACGCATGGCAAAACCGTCCGAAATGGCGCAGGCCGCGCTGTTTCTGGCGTCCGACGCGGCAAGCTTTGTGACGGGCGTGCCGTTCCTCGCCGATGGTGGGGTTTCGATCAACCGGAGCTGATTAAAGGCGGGCCGGGTGCGAGGCGTCCGGCCTGTTTTTATTTGCGTAAAAACTGCGTGATATCGACTTCGTCGCACTGGCCGGGTTGCAGATATTTGCGCCCGTATTCGATATAAACACCCGAGGATAACAGCAGTTCGAACAGATCGTTATCAATCTGTCCCTTGTCGCGCATATCGGCCAGGATCGCGACGCATTCCGATAACATCTTGGGCCGTTTATAGGGACGATCAACCGCGGTAAGTGCTTCGAATATGTCGGCTATCACCATGACCTTTTCGAGGATACCCATATCCTCGCCGAGCATCCCGTTGGGATAGCCCGAACCATCCATCTTTTCGTGATGGTTGCCGGCAATCGCCGGAATGCGTTGCAGTTCCTTGGGATAGGGCAATTGCGCCAGCATTTCCTGCGTTACGATCACATGGTCATTGATGACCTTGCGTTCCTCGGATGTCAGGGTCCCGCGTGATACCGAAAGGTTGTAAAGCTCGCCCCGGTTAAAGCCGAGATACGCATGATCGCATCGGTCACCCAGAAGCTTTTCAACGCCGGGCTTGCTGAATTTCGCAAGATCATCCTCGGTCAGGCGCTGATTTTCCGCCCATGAAAGCCCGATGGTACGATCAAAATGGCGTACCCATTCCTGCGCCCCAATTTCATGCAGGGCAAAGACCGCATCGGTGTCAAGCTCGTCATCGCCGATATTGCTGTGTGCGACCATCGAAAACTGGCTTTCAAGCTCGGTAATCCGGGCGTTTAAGCCAGCCTCGCATATCGCGGCATCCTCGCCTGCAAGCTTGCGCTTGAGCATCTCGATTTCCGCATCCCGCCTAAGCACTTCAAACCGGGTGCGGATTTCGTGAATGCGGTTATGGATGGTTTCAAGTTTGGTGGCCTTTTCGACAACATGATCGGGCGTTGTAATCTTGCCGCAATCATGAAGCCACGCCGCAAGGTCAAGTTCGTACCATTCCATATCCGTCAGATAGAAATTGGAAAACGTGCCCTGCTTTTCATCGACTGCGGCCTTGGCCAGCATGCGGGCAATGATCGGAACCTTTTCGCAATGATGGGCGGTATGGGGGGATTTGGCGTCAATCGCCTGCCCCAGCACGCGCACGAAACTTTCAATCAGATCGCGCTGCGCCATCAAAAGGCGGCTGTTTACAAGTGCCACCGCCGAGTGGCTTGCCAGGGCATTGATGATCGGTTCGATCAGCGGGTCAAAGGCAATGACATCGCCCGCATCGTCGCGCGCATTGATCAGCTGCAACACGCCAATCACATTGCCGCGCGTGTTTTTCAACGGCACGGTCAGGAATGATTTCGACCTGTAGCCGGTTTTCGCATCAAAGGCGCGCGTGCCGGAAAAGTCGAACCCGTCGGCGAAATACGCATCCTCAATATTGATCGCTTCACCGCTTAGCGCGACATAGGTTGCAATGTTTTTGTGATTGGGATTGCCATCCGCATCATAAAGCGGCAGGGGTGGAAACGGCTTTTCGTGTTCGCGGCCGGATACGAAAAACGTATCAAGCGTATCGTTCATCAGAATGCGAAACTGAAGTTCCGTTTCATCCTTATTGACCAGATACAATGACCCGCCATCGGCATTGGTAAACTGCCGGGCTGCCATCAGGATTTTCTGATGAAGTTCCTCCCGACCCTGTTCTGCCGACAGGGCAATGCCAAGATCCACCAATTGCGCCAGATAGCGCGCATCGGTGTCTGCGCTTCGGGCTATGCGGGTCGGACGATTTTTCAAATCATCCCCAATCCCAATAACAAGTGCGGGTCATATGTACGGCCATTATCTGTGTCCACTCGCCATCCGAACGGTTTGCCCGCCCTTGTTCTGGAATGCTCGTTTTACGAACTATATCCATTAGGAGATTGAGATAATCTTAGCAGATGGCAAGTTCGACGCAGGTAAAAAAGCGATAACAAGGCTGTCATGCCCCGATGCAGGGTTGCCAATCGCAGCGATTTGGACTATCCGACGCGTTGAAAGCGTGCCGGAACCAGCATCGCACTTCGCTGATCACGCAATCTGGTCATGACCCGGCACCCAACCATCCTGCCCGGAGGCGACTACATGATCCCCCGTTATTCCCGTCCGCAGATGACATCAATCTGGGAACCGGCGAACAAATTCCGTATCTGGTTTGAAATCGAGGCACACGCTGCCGACAAACTGGCAGAGCTGGGCGTCATTCCGGCTGCCTCTGCCAAACTGGTCTGGGAAAAAGGCAACAAGCCTTATACCCAGGATCGTATTGACCGCATCGATGCTGTCGAAGCCGAAGTCAAACACGACGTGATCGCCTTCCTGACGGAACTGGCAGAACAGGTCGGTGAAGAAGCCCGTTTCGTTCATCAGGGCATGACCAGCTCCGACGTTCTTGATACC
>CAMPHD010000144.1 GCA_946885765.1 uncultured Thalassospira sp. | reverse complement strand
GCTTATGGTGGTACGGTTTATCGTCCGGCACCACACGCACCTGCACCACAGCCTGATGATCGCGATGATTATGCATCGCCCTGTCCGGCGGCACCGGTCGACCATGATGCCGATAGCGCCGATCAAACCCACGAGGATTCATCGGTCACCGCCGCACTGGTCGGTCGAACTGTCGCCGATGTCGAACGCGATCTGATTATTGATACGCTGAAACATTGCTTTGGCAACCGCACCCATGCGGCCAACATTCTGGGCATTTCGATCCGCACGCTGCGCAACAAGCTGCGTCAATATACCGACGAAGGCCTTGCCGTGCCGCAACCCGGCAATGGCCAGGACTGAATATTACAAAACGACCGGTGCACCCCATATCAGAACAAGGGATGCATTCCCGGGATCGAACAACAATAGGGTAACCAACAGGCAACATGGCCGACGGTCGAGACATCACACCGGCAGGATCTGACGGATCGGAAGGATCGGGCGGCTCAGGCGGCCTGAATATGGCCGGTATCCAGTCGCGCGTCCGCTCGGCCTTGAGACGTGGCGACATCGCCATGGCGCTTGGCTTCATCCTGATCCTTGTGGTCATGATGTTCCCGATGCCGCCCTGGCTGCTTGATTTCCTGCTCGCCCTGTCGATCAGCTTCTCCGTGCTGATTCTGATGACATCCCTGTTCATTCAGAAGCCGCTTGAGTTCAACTCCTTCCCGATGATCCTGCTGGTGGCGACGTCGCTGCGGCTGGCATTGAACATCGCAACCACGCGTCTGATTCTGGGGCACGGCCACGAAGGCACCCATGCTGCCGGTGCCGTGATCGAGGCATTCGGCAGTTTCCTGATCTCGGGAAATTTCGTGATCGGGATTATTGTTTTTGCCATCCTTGTGATCATCAACTTTGTCGTGATCACCAAGGGTTCCGGACGTATCGCCGAGGTCGCCGCCCGTTTCACCCTTGATGCCATGCCCGGCAAGCAGATGGCGATTGACGCCGATCTGTCATCCGGCCTTATCAATGAAGCTCAGGCAAAGGCACGCCGCAAGGAACTTGAAGACGAAAGCTCGTTCTTCGGTTCCATGGATGGCGCATCCAAATTTGTCCGCGGCGATGCGGTTGCCGGTATCCTGATCACCTTCATCAACGTGATCGGCGGCATCATTATCGGTACGGCCCAGATGGGCCTGTCATTGGCCGAGGCCACCGAAACCTATACCATCCTGACTGTTGGCGATGGTCTGGTGTCTCAGATCCCTGCCCTGATCGTGTCGACGGCTGCTGGCCTTCTGGTGACCAAGGGTGGCCTTGACGGCGCAACCGAAAAGGCCGTTTTCGGACAGGTCAGCAATTACCCCGCCGCCCTAGGTGTTGCGGCCGCGATGATGGCAGGCATGTCGCTTTTGCCCGGCATTCCGATGGTCTGGTTCCTTGGTCTGGCGATCGTGCTGGGCTATCTTGCATGGCATCTTGGCAAAAAGCAGAAAGAAGCTGCTGCCAACGCCCAGATGGAAGAGGCCCAGACCGCAGCCGACGCCGCAGGCCCTCCGCCCGAAGAACCGATCGCCAATGCGCTTCGCATGGACTATGTGCGGCTTGAACTGGGATACGGCCTGCTGTCGCTGATCAGTACGGAACGCGGCCAGAAACTGACCGATCAGATCAAGGCCCTGCGTCGCCAGCTTGCCACCGATATGGGCTTTGTCATGCCCAGCGTGCGCATTCAGGACAATATGCAACTGCCTGCCAACACTTATGTCCTGCGCGTCAAGGAAATAGAGGCCGGTCGTGGTGACCTTCGTCCTAATATGCTGCTGGTCATGGACCCGCGCGGCGAGGAAATCACCCTTGCCGGTGAAAAGACCATGGAACCGACCTTCAATCTGCCTGCCATGTGGATCGAACAGGGCATGAAGGAAGAAGCCATGTTCCGCGGCTATACCGTTGTGGACCCGCAAACCGTGATCACCACCCATATTACCGAGGTGATCAAGGACCATATGCCCGAACTGCTGTCCTATGCAGAAACCCAGAAGCTTCTGGACGAACTCGACGACGACCAGAAAAAACTGGTCGAGGATATCGTACCGGGTCAGGTATCCGTTGGCGGTGTTCAGCGCGTTCTGCAAAACCTTCTGACCGAACGCATATCGATCCGAGATCTGCCGACCATCCTCGAAGGGATTGCGGAATCCACCGCCTTTACCCGCAATCCGACCTTCATGACCGAACATGTGCGGTCCCGTCTGGCCCGCCAGTTGTCGGATGTGAATACCAACCATGATGGCGTGATCCCGCTTGTGACCCTGTCGCCGCAGTGGGAACAGATATTTGCCGAAAGTCTGGTCGGCTCGGGCGAGGAAAAGCAACTGTCGATCCCGCCAAGCCAGCTTCAGGAATTTATCAACAAGGTGCGCACCACGTTCGAGCGGCTGGGGATGATGGGCGAAAGTCCGGTTCTGCTGACAAGCCCCGGCATTCGTCCCTATGTCCGGTCCATTGTCGAACGGTTCAGGCCAACCACGGTTGTGATGTCCCAGAACGAAATCCATCCCAAGGCTCAACTCAAAACCATGGGGCAGATATGATGATCCGTTGCGAGGGGATAGCATATGCGCCTTAAGACCTTCAGCGCCCCGACCATGACCGAGGCGATGGCACTGGTCAAAGAGCATATGGGATCGGACGCCATCATCGTATCGACTCAGGATATCCCGGGTACGGGTGTTCGCCTGACCGCGGCCCTTGACCGCGACCCCGATCTTGATTTCGATATTGTCGATGCGGGCCCGCCGGGCCATCAGGAACTGCTTGATCACGCCGAAAAGGCCCTGCTACGCCATAATCTGCCTGAACGGCTGCGACTGCGTTTGACCGATCTGATGGGCCGTGAAAGCGGTGCCACCAATGCCCAGCAGCTTCTGGCGTCCGCCCTTGACGAGATTTTCGATTTTTCACCGCTGCCGGAAAAAAACACGCCGCGCGCGCTTGCCTTTGTCGGCCCGCCCGGTTGCGGCAAGACACTGGCGGTTGCCAAAACCGCCGCACGCGCTGTGATGAAAAAACGCAAGGTCGCCGTACTGACCACCGATTACAAACGCGCGGGTGGTGTCGCACAGCTTGAGGCCTTCACGCGTATTCTGAACATCAATCTATCGCTAGTCAGAACCCCCGAAGAATTCAAATCGCAATTTTCTCGTATGCGGGATGCTGATATGGTTCTGGTCGACACGGCAAGCTGCAATCCCTATGTCGATGCCGACATAAAGGCTTTGGGTGACTTCATGACTGCCGTTCCCAGCGAACCCGTATTGGTCAATCCCGCCGGGATCGACGCCAACGAATGTGCCGATATCGCCAGTGCCTTTGCAGATTGCGGTGTTTCGCGCATGGTGATTTCCAGACTGGATGTTGCATCGCGCCTTGGCGGCGCGCTATACGGTGCGGATTCAGGAAATCTTTCCCTTTGCAATGTCAGTATGACCGCACAGGTTGCAGACGGCCTGACCGCTATAAGTCCGGTTGCTCTGGCAAAACTTCTGATACCGTCCCATCGCGCCGAGAACGCGAAACCGAGTTTCTCCGAGGTCGTGAAATGACTGCCAAGTCTGATGAAGTATCCAAAACTGCTCCGCGTGCCAAAGGTCGCAACATCCTTGCCGTTGCATCGGGCAAGGGGGGCGTGGGCAAGACCTGGTTTGCCATTACCCTGACCCATTCTCTGGTGCGCGAAGGCAAAAAGGCTCTTTTGTTTGACGGTGACCTTGGCCTTGCCAACATTGATATCCAGCTTGGCCTGATGCCCAAACATGATCTGGGCGGCGTGATTTCCGGCCGGATCGGCCTGCGTGAAGCTGTAACGCCGTTCCCCGATGGCGGCTTTGATATCATTGCGGGGCGCAGCGGATCGGGCAGCCTTGCCAATCTGCCGGTCAGCCGCCTTCAGGCCCTGTCCGATGATCTGATCCAGACGGGCAAAAGCTATGACAAGGTGCTGATTGATCTTGGCGCAGGTGTTGATCAGGGTGTGCGCCAGATGACCAGCCTCGCCAACACCGTCATTGTCATCACCAATGGTGATCCGACCTCGCTGACCGATGCCTATGCCTTTATCAAGGTCACCCACATGGCGCGGCCCAAAACCGATATCCGGGTCGTGGTCAATATGGCCAAGGACCGCAAGGAAGGCGAGGCGATCTACAACAAGCTGCTTAAAGCCTGCGAAGGTTTCCTGAAAATCAGCCCGCCGCTTCTGGGCGTTGTGCGCATCGATCCGCGTGTTTCCGAATGTATCCGTTCGCAAACCCCGCTTCTGATGCGCCATCCCAATTGTGACGCCGCCCACGATATGGAAGCCATCACGCAAAAGCTGCTGGAGGGCTGATGTCATGACGATCCCGCCCCAGGCCATAACACCGGGCACTGCCGTTGGCGGTCAAGGCGGTGCGACGGCTGGCGGGACTTCTGGTACGCCACAGCCACCGGCGCAGGTCAGTGCAGCCCAGCAGGTCGCCAATGCGATTGCCAAACTGCCGGTCGAAAGCCTGCTTCAGGCAGCCGTTCAATCGCGTTCCGGCAATGAATTGACCCTTCTGACCAGTCTGGGGCAGGTGAATATAAAGCTGCCAACACCGCTTCCGGCCAATCTTGGCGACTTCCTGTGGGTGCGTATCATGCCTCAGGGACAGCCACAACAACAGGTGGGCGATCCGGCGGCGGCCCTTCGCCTTCAGGTTTTGCCGCAAACCCTGACACCGGGCCCAACCGGAACCGGCGGCGGACTGCCGACCACCGGGGTCAACAGCAACCCGCTAATCCCCGGCCAAAGCTTTAGCGCCATCACAACTAGCAGCCTGACCCTGCCCAATGGCAGCCAGTTGCCTGCCGGAAGCGAGACACAGGTTATCTTTGTCGGGCAGGGGACTGTCAGTGCTGGAAAGGCCGCCCAGATTGCCAATATGACCGCGATAGGGTCCGTGGCACCTGCGGTAACGACCGGCGGCACGCTGGCAACGCCGTCTGCCGCGGGTATCGCCGGTCAGGTCGTTGCAGGCGGCACAGGTACAGCCACCTCGGCTGGGACAGTAACCCCGCTGGTACTGACCGGTACGGTTCTAGCACCTGATAGCGCCGAAGCCCGGATGTTGCCAAACGGCTTTACGGCCCTTCGCACATCTGCCGGTGTTGTAGGCATCAAATTGCCAGTACCTGCGCCTGTCGGCGCAACCCTGTCCTTCAGTGTCGATGCCAGCACCGCCGCCGGACGCGGCACCCAAATCCCGCAAATGACCGAAGCGGAATTGATTGCACGCGGCCAGAACGCCGCGCTGTCGCGTGACTGGGGCAGTTTGCAGCAGGCCATTACCGCACTGGCACAACATGATCCCGGTGCGGCAGCAGCCCTGTTAAACAACATCCCGCAGGCCGGACCGAAACTGACCACTACCATGATGTTCTTTTTCGCCGCCATGACCGGCCCCGGCGGCACGGCACGTGGCTGGATGGGGGATCGCGCCAGCAACAGCCTATCGTCAATCGATGGCCGGGGCAGTGACATCCTAAAAAAGCTTGAAGGTGATTTTGCCACCTTGCGCGGCATTGCCGCCGATGAACGCCCCGATGGCTGGCGCGTGATGCCAATGCCCTTTCAGATGGGCGACCGCATCGAACAGGTGCGCCTCGCATGGCGGCATGGCGACGGGGAAAACGAAAAGGGCGAAAAGGAAGAACCCGGTACACGTTTCCTGCTTGATCTGTCCTTTAGCGAGGTCGGTCACACCCAGCTTGATGGTCTGGTCAAAGGCGAGGACAACAAGTTCGATTTGATCGTACGCACTGAAAATCCGCTGCAATCGGATAATCGCGACGACATTCGCGGCATCTTCCGCGAGGCATTACAGATTTCCGGCTACAAGGGGCACCTGATTTTTCAGGATGGCAGCCGCTTCGTCGAAATCGCCCCGCCCGCCAATGAGTCCAAGCTTGGTTCCCATCACGGGATCCAAGCATAAACTTTTCGGCTATGCCGCGATATGTCCTTGAAATGAAGCCTTTTCGTTCCTGCCCGGCAGGAGTAATCTTGGATATTGATCTGAATAAACGCAGGTAGCGCCGATGCTGGAAATATTTGAACGTCGAAACCTGTTGCTGACCGAACATAATCCGGGTGCGCAGCTTGACTATGTCGTGACGTTGCAAAGCGACCTGACCGGATGCGAGACCGTTTTTCCCGCGCGCATGACGCTGCGTTATGTGCCTGACCGGCTGATCCTTAAACCCGATTGTCTGGCGGCATATTTTGCCGAAATCGCTCGTATTCCGTTCGACAATTTTGAAACGGCAGCCGTGCTTCTGATGGAAGATTTCAACAATGAGATCATTCCGCGCTGGATCAATTTGCGCCTTGACAAACAAAAGGCCGACAATGCCAGCGTCCAGCACCACGAAGCCGCCCTCGAAGACCGCCAGCCAAAATGGCACAACCCGCGCCTTCTGGACCGGCTGGAACGCTACTGATCAAATATCACGGATCAGCGGAAAGGCGTTCCGTGTACCCACTGGGTCAGGGAATAACGCAGGCCCGCCGTCGTCGGGGCAACACGGTGCAGAACAAAGCTCGGGAAAAAGATCGCCGTGCCGCGTTCCATCGGCGCGTCAAAAACATGCCCCGCCGGATTGAGCTGCAACAAGCCGCCTTCATACTGGTCGGGCTCGGATAACTGGATCACCATGGTCAGCTTGCGGCGGCGTGCGACATCCGACGCACCAACGTCGCTGTGCCAGTCATAATGCCCCCGCTGATCCCCGGCATAGCAGGCGATTTGGGCGTCTTCTGAGAATTCCGACAAAGAAAAATCAAACACATTGCGGTTCACATCCGCGACCATGTCAACGATCCGGCGGACCACTGCCGGTTCCTGTGTCTCGTTAAACCAGGTGATCTTTGACCGGCGGATATGGCTTGCCGATTGGCCCTGAACAAGGCCACCATCGTCAAGCTCGGTCGAAAATCCGTCAATCAACCGGTCGCAGGTTGCGGTATCGAGCGCATCCGGAACGATTGCATACATTTCTTCTGGAAACATTCACGACATTCTCCGATGCCGCATGGGCCCTTTGATTTTGTGTCCAAGACCCAAGACAATTCTTTGCGGTGCGTTTCTCTTAGGACCAAATCCCCGGATTGGTCAGCATGAAAATCATGCAGGAACCGCGTGCATGCTATACCGGATTTACGATCCTGCCCCCGGCGGCGGCACCGTCATCGGGATCATGAGTGACCATAAGGGTCGGCAAGCCGCGCAACCGCGCCTGATCAAAAACAAATGTTCTGATTTGGTCGCGCAATTCGGTATCGAGCTTTGAAAAGGGTTCATCAAGCAAAAGCGCATTGGGTTCGGACAGCAACACCCGCATCAAGGCCACGCGTGCGCGCTGCCCGCCGGATAATGTCGCAGGATCACGGTCGGCAAAGCCGCCAAGCCCGGCACTTTCAAGTGCCTCGTCAATCCGTTTCCGGCGTTGGTCGCGCCCACGGATCTTAGATGGCAGGGCAAATGCCAGATTACCCCCAACCGACAAATGCGGAAACAGAAGGTCATCCTGAAACAGAATACCGACATGACGGTCCTGTGGGGCCAAACCGTCCAGCACCTGACCATTCAGGATAACCTGCCCGCTGACCTCGAACCGGGCATTGCCATCCATCGGCAACATTCCGCAAACATGCGCAAGCAGGCTTGATTTCCCCGAACCGCTTGGCCCCATCAGGGTCACGATCTCGCCCGACCTGATCACGGTATCGATATCAACCAG
>CAMPHD010000143.1 GCA_946885765.1 uncultured Thalassospira sp. | reverse complement strand
TCGACCGCAACCGGATCGTAGAACGTTCCGGCACTGGTCGCAATCGACTGATCGACCACAAGCGATCTGAAGAACCGGCTGGTCGTGCCTGACCCAAGGATTTCGCTTAACACTTCAAGCGGGGCGGCCTGATCGGCATTTGCACTGTTATAGGACGGTGCCAGATAATAACGCGACATGGATGCCTGCCCGACACGCGGATCGGTCAGCGTTACCTTGCGCGGGGCATGCTGGGTCGGTTCCTTGACCCGATGGCGGGTCGCAACATCACCTGCCGGGATGGCACCGTAATATTTTTCGGCCAGCGGTTTAAGCTGATCCATGGTGATGTCGCCGGCGACAACCAGAATGGCGTTATTGGGCGCATACCATTTGTGATAAAACGCCAACGCGTCATCGGTGCCGAGCGTTTCCATTTCATTGAGCCACCCAATGATCGAACGGCCATAGGGATGCGCCATA
The DNA here is from genome assembly GCA_946885765.1 of uncultured Thalassospira sp. Next base: position 7,350 of record CAMPHD010000143.1, on the reverse strand, counting down.
TAAAGGGCAGCACGCATCTGTTCGCCAAGTAAAGCGCCGGGATTGTTATCAATCCTTGATCTGCGTTCTTCGATGATCACGTCGCGTTCGGGCAAAACGACATCGTCGGAAAGCTGCAAATTCTGCATCCGGTCGGCTTCCATCTGCATGACCATTTCAAGCCGGTCACGGGCGATGTTCTGGAAGTATCCGGTATAGTCCCAGGTGGTGAACGCGTTATCATTACCGCCATTGCGCGCAACGATCTTGGAAAAGTCACCCGGGGCAATGTCCTTGGTGCCCTTGAACATCAGATGTTCAAGGAAATGGGCGATCCCCGATACGCCTTCTGTCTCGTCGGCGGAACCGACCTTGTACCAGACCATATGGGTTACGACCGGGGCGCGGTGATTTTCCACCAGCACGACCTGCATGCCATTATCAAGGGTCATGGTTTGCGGACTGAAAACCGCAGCCCCCGCAAGATGGGGGCTCAGAATCATCAGAATGGCGGCAAGCAGGCCAATCGGCCCGCGCGCAAAAATCGAAATCGGGGATCGGGTCGGAAATGTCATTACGTCATCCCAATGCTTGAAGCAGGATCGCCAGTAACAGGCAGGGTGCCTGATCTATACGGCAACGGACAAGTTTTTGATTAAGAACTGAATATGACAGAACAAGGGCGCGGAAAGACCGCGCCCTGCCATAATTCGAATTTTGTTCTATTTCCGGAAAATTTCACCGGAATGTGACCGTCACGCTCTAGAAAATATCTTCCAGCCAGCCTTTCTGACGGCGTTCGATGACCGGTGTTTCACCTTCGGAAACCGACTCACCCAAAGCCTGCTGATCGCGGATGCGTTTGGCTTCGGCTTCGGCGTCGACCTGAGTACCGAATTCCGGCTTGTCCTGCCAGAATATCAGCTTGTCGACGACGCTGTCGCTTTCTTCGATAAAGATCGAGGTTTCGCGATCAACCGTGGTGCGGATTGCCGGATCGGCATATTGCGCGCCGGATTGCGACAGCAGGGCAACCTGACCCTGGCTGCGATTGCCATCGGTGATATCGCGTTTGACCGCATCGGGGTCTTCACCAGTCAGGATGCGACGCGCCTGATCGGTGGTCGTACCGGTCTGCGGGCGCGGCGCACCGGGATCGGGAACGCGTAGCGTGAAATCAGGCGGCAGGCTCAGCGGTGCACGGGAAACAACCTGAAACTCGTCCGGGGCCGTTTTATTCAGGCCGAACGTTTCACGCGTTGATTCACAACCGGACACGGCAAATGCCAACCCGCCCAGCAGCGCAACTTTGAAAATCGATGTCGATAGTTTCCGGGCCATTGATGCCTCTTTACCACTCAGTCTCCGGCATCGAAATGCCGGATCAAAAATTACCTGGATGATTTTTTACCGCCAAACAGGGAATCGATCAACAGCAGGACTGCGCCAATCGTAATTGCGCTGTCCGCGATATTGAAAACCGGCCAATGATAACCTGCAACATGCATGTCGATAAAGTCGGTTACTGCACCGTGACGCAACCGGTCAACAAGGTTGCCAACCGCCCCGCCGATCACCAGCGCCAGCGCAATACCCAACAACCGGTCGCAGGTCCGCCACATCCAGATCAGGAACCCGATGGTGATTGCCGCGGTTGCCCCGATCATCACCCACGGGGCCTGCCCCTGAAACAGGCCGAACGAAACGCCACTGTTCCATGCCAGCAGGAAGTTCATGAACGGCGTGACCTCAATCACGCGATGCGGGTTTGACAATCCGTCAATCGCAAGCTGTTTGGTCCACTGGTCGACGGCAAAAACCACCGTAATAATGACCAGCCCAAAGACAAAGGCACGATGTTTCATCAACACTCTTTCTGTCTTGCCTGAACACGGCCTTCCGAATGGAAAGACCCGGACCGGAAAAGGGCCGCCTTATTCGGCGGCCTCGATCCCCATTTCATCAACGGCATCGGCACAGCGCAGGCACACGGTTTTGTGCACCGGGTGGCTTCCGACTTCCGGCAGTGTCTGCCAGCACCGTTCGCATTTCTCGCCCTCGGCCAATGCCGAAACCACACCAACGCCTGCAACTTCCTCAAGGGTATAGGCCCCTTCGGGTGCATCCCCGGTGATCAGTTCGACATCAGATGTGATGGCGATTTCGGCAAGATTAAGGCCATTAAGTGCTTCGACATACTCCGCCGTCGCATAGACTTTTGGCGCCGCATCAAGGCTGGCACCAATACGTTTTTCCGCACGTTCCAGCTCCAGCGCACCGGTCACAACACGACGCAGCTTGCGGATTTTTTCCCACTTGGCGGCCAGTGCCTCGTTCTTCCAGCCATCCGAAACCGTGTTGAAGGTTTCCGAATGGACTGAACTGTCCGCACCATAACGCGCGCGCCATGCCTCATCCGCAGTAAAGCACAGAACCGGTGCCAACCAGCGCACCAGACTGTCAAACACGCGGTCCATAACCGTACGTGCCGCCCGGCGTTTGGCACTGCTTGGCGCGTCGCAATAAAGCGCGTCCTTGCGGATATCGAGGTAAAACGCCGACATATCAAGCGCACAGAAGTTATGCAGCTCGATAAACATCGTATGGAAATCATAATCCGCCGTGGTTTTACGCACCAGATCGTCAAGCTTGCTCAGACGATGCAGGACCCAGCGTTCCAGTTCCGGCAATTCGTTATCCGCAACCTTTTCCGCCTCGGTGAAGCCGTCAAGGTTCCCCAGCAGGAAGCGCAGCGTATTACGCAGGCGACGATAGATGTCTGAATGACGTTCTATGATCTCGTGGCTGATGCGCAGGTCATCGTGATAGTCGGAACTGACCACCCAAAGACGCAGGATATCCGCACCAAGCTTGTTGATGATGTCCTGCGGTGCAATGACGTTGCCAAGTGACTTGGACATCTTGCGGCCTTCGCCGTCCAGAACGAAACCGTGTGTCAGAACCGCGTCATACGGCGCACGACCGCGCGTTCCGCAGGATTCCAGCAAAGAGCTATGGAACCAGCCGCGATGCTGATCCGACCCTTCAAGATAAAGATCGGCCGGCCATTTCAGGTCCTGACGTTCTTCCAGCACGAAGGCATGGGTCGAACCGGAATCAAACCAGACGTCAAGAACGTCGGTGACCTGTTCGAAATCCTGGGCATCGTATTGGTCGCCAAGGAAATATTGCGCATCACGCGTGAACCACGCATCGGCACCTTCGGCACAGAATGCTTCGTAAACACGATCCAGAACCGCCTGATCGCGCAGCGGTTCACGGGTGTTTTTGTTGATGAACACCGTGATCGGCACACCCCAGGCACGCTGGCGCGAAACGCACCAGTCCGGGCGGTTGGCAATCATCGAATGCAGGCGGTTACGCCCGCCTTCCGGCACAAAGCGGGTTTCGTCAATCGCCTTCAACGCCTTTTCGCGCAGGTCATTATCCTTCATGGAAATGAACCATTGCGGCGTGGTGCGATAAATGATCGGGGCCTTGGACCGCCACGAACACGGATAGGAGTGCTTCAGACGCCCACGCGACAGCAACGCGCCAACCTCAACCAGCTTGGCGATGACCGCCTCGTTGGCATCTGCTTCCTTGCCGTTTTCATCATAGATGCGTTTGCCGGCAAACAGCGGCACGGTCGGGTAATAAGCCCCGTCGCCATCCACCATTTCCGGGATTTCAAGACCGTATTTCAGACCGGTCTGGTAATCGTCCGGGCCGTGCGTCGGGGCGGTATGGACAAAGCCTGTACCAGTGTCGGTCGTGACGTAATCAGCCGCCAGAAGCGGCACGTCAAATTCATAGCCTTCACCGCGGAATGGATGGGCGGCAACGGTGTCTTCAAGGTCAGCCCCCTTGAAGCTGCCAACGACCTTATGCCCGGTGATGCGGCCGTTTTTGCAAACGTCTTCGACCAGATCGGCACAGATCGCCATTTTCTCGCCGACCTTGGCCCAGGCTTCTTCTGCGGTTTCGGTGACTTCGATCACGACATAGTCGATCTCGACCCCATACGAAATCGCGCGGTTGCCCGGAATGGTCCAGGGGGTCGTGGTCCAGATCAGGATCGTCGCGTCGGAAAGGGCATCAACCTTGGACGAAACGACCGGGAACCGGACATGGATCGTTTTGCTGGTATGGTCGTGATATTCGACCTCGGCCTCGGCCAGGGCGGTTTTTTCAACCACCGACCACATGACCGGCTTCGAGCCCATATAGAGCGAGCCGTTCATCAGGAATTTGCCAAGTTCGCGGGCAATCGATGCCTCGGCCTTGTAATCCATGGTGACATAGGGATTGTCCCAGTCGCCCATCACACCAAGACGTTTGAATTCCTCGCGCTGGATATCAAGCCATTTCTGGGCGAACTCGCGGCATTCCTTGCGGAATTCGGCGATGGGAACATCATCCTTGTTCTTACCCTTGGCACGGTACTGTTCCTCGATCTTCCATTCGATCGGAAGCCCGTGGCAATCCCAGCCCGGAACATAAACCGCGTTCTTGCCCATCATCTGCTGCGAACGGGTGATCACGTCTTTCAGGATCTTGTTCAGCGCATGACCAATATGCAGGTGGCCGTTGGCATAGGGCGGGCCATCATGCAGGACAAACATTTCACGATCAGCCGAAATACCGCGAATTTTGCCATACAGGTCCTCTTTCGCCCACTGTTCCAGCAGGGTCGGCTCCATCTTTGGCAAACCCGCCCGCATCGGGAAATCGGTCTTGGGCAGGATAACGGTCTTTTTGTATTCGACACTCATCGTGACGGTCCTGTCGTCTTTAAACAAATTACAAGGGCGAACCCCGGGTGATACTGGCTGCCCCCGTAAAGGCGCGCGGATCATAACGGGTTCGTCGACAAATTCAAATCTTGCGCAGAATCTCTTTGGCAGCAATCACATCCGCAGCGATCTGGGCTTTCAGTGCGTCAAGCCCGTCGAACTTTCGTTCACCCCGGATAAAGCCGTGCAAACGCACACGAACGCGACGGTCATAGATGTCCTGATCAAAATCGAACAGGTGGGCTTCAAGCCCGGCATCCGCATCCCCGCCAAAGCTGGGGCGCACACCAATATTTGCGACTCCGTCGATCCAGCGTTCGACGGTTTCATCATTTTCGTCCGATATCAGGCCAAGTTCGACGGCATAAACACCAAATTTCGGACGCAGATGATTGCCAAGTGCGACATTGGCGGTCGGAAAACCAATCGTCCGGCCGCGCTGATCGCCCTTGATCACCACACCGGCCACTTCCCACGGGCGCCCCAGCAAATGGGTCGCATCCTGTGGACGGCCATCGCGCAATGCCTGGCGGATCGCGGTCGAGGAATAAACAATGCCGTTATCATGCGTGACAGCCTCAATCGCCGTCACCCCGAAACCGGATTTCTCGCCATTTTCACACAGCAGATCGACATTGCCCGCCCGGCCCTTGCCAAAGCAGAAATCCCAACCAACCACGACATGGCGCACGCCAAGCCCGTCGACCAGAATGCGCTTGATGAATTCTTCGGCGCTCATCGCGGCAAAATCGCGATTAAACTCGGCTTCGAAAAACAGATCGATATCCAGATCGGACGCCGCCGTAATCCGGTCATCGGCCGATGTCAGCCGGAAGGGCGGCTCGCCTGCGCGGAACAGCATCCGGGGATGAGGTTCGAACGTCAGAATGCCAAGAGGTGCATTCAGATCGCGGGCAATTTTGCGCGCATGATCAAGCAATGTCTGATGGCCCAGATGAAGGCCGTCAAAATTGCCAATCGCAACGACCGCACCGCGTGCGTCATCTGTCAGATCGTCAAAAGATCGAAAAACGCGCATCCGCGCCGGTCTCTCTTTTTGCTCATCACCATGCTGGCAGATCGCATATCCGCACAGTCCAGCGGGCAGCTATAAAGCGCGCAAGCCCGAAGCGTAAAGACTTTTCCGACAAAAAGCGTCTGGCTGCTGCTATGCGCCCCCATCATCCCTTCGATGATTTTCCGAAAAACCGTGTCGTTTTGCCCTTGACCTGAACCTTACTTCAGGATGCAGGATCGCTCAAACACCCCCTCAAACGAAGGTTTTTCAATGCTCCCGACTGACCAGAACCTTTTCGCTGAATGCCGGACAAAGCCCCACTTTGTCCTGTCCATTCAGAACCACCAACCGAATGCAGCCCTGCCTCGCGCCCGCCAACCGGAACGGAGACTGCCCCATGCCTGAACAGAAAGCCTCGCCGCAAACAGGTTCGCAACCTGCCACGCCAAACCTTTCAATCCGAATTACCATGCTGCTTCTGGCGTCGCTTACAATCATGGCCGGTGCGGTCATCGCAACATCGCTTCCGGGGATCGAGGCCCGCTTTGCCGATCACGAAAATGTCGTGATGCTCAGCCGCTTGGTCCTGACCCTGCCCGGCTTGTTCGTTGCCATCGGTGCGCCATTTGCCGGGGCAATTGCGGATCGGATCGGACGCAAGCCACTGCTGCTGGTGTCCCTGCTGCTTTATGGCACTGCCGGGGCTTCGGGCCTGTTTGCCGACAGCCTGTTTGGCCTTCTGGCCGGGCGTGCGTTGCTTGGCCTTGCGGTTGCGGGCACCATGACGACCGCCACCGCCCTTGTCGGTGATTATTTCACCGGCGAAATGCGTGACCGTTTCATGGGCTATCAGGTCGCCTTTTCCGGCCTTGGCGGGCTTGTCTTCATTGCCGGTGGCGGAATTCTGACCGAACTGCACTGGCGTAGCCCCTTTGCGGTCTATGCCGTTGCATTCCTTCTAATACCCGCCGTCCTGAAGGTGCTTTATGAACCCGAACCGGTTCGGCACGAACCCGGCAATATGCAGGCCGATGATGTCACCCAACGCGATATTCTGCTGGTTGGCCTGTTTTGTCTGATCGCGGCCTTAAACAGCACGGCCTTTTATCTGATTCCGACCCAAATGCCGTTCTATATCGAAAAACTCGGCATTGCACCTGCCAGCGGGGCGGGTCTTGCCATGGGATTTCTGCCATTGGCATCCGCCATCGCGTCCTTGAATTATGGTCGTTTGCGCCGCCACCTTAGCATTCCCGCCCTGTTTGCGGTCGGCTTTGGCATCATGGCGGTCGGCATGAACCTGATCGCCATGACACAGGATTATTTCGGGATTACCGGTTCCATCGGATTGACCGGGCTTGGATTGGGCGTGGTGATTTCAAACATGATGGCCGGTGCCATGGCGGTTGCCCCGGCATCCATCCGTGGCCGCGTTGCCGGTGCGCTAACCGCCAGCATCTTTATCGGTCAATTCCTATCCCCGTTGATCAGCCAGCCTTGGGTCGACGCGTTCGGCTATCGCGCCATCTATCATGATATGGGACTGCTGGTCGGATG
>CAMPHD010000142.1 GCA_946885765.1 uncultured Thalassospira sp. | reverse complement strand
ACGCTTTAATTCCGGCGATATGGTTATTCAGGCAGCTTTGATGGGGCATGGTGTTGGTATGGCACGCACCAGTCTGGCCGCGCAGGACCTGAAAACCGGGCTGCTTGTCCGGCCATTTCCCCAAACCGTTGCGTCAAGCTATGCCTATTATCTGACTTGTCCCGAGGAAAACCTGAACCGGCCGCGTGTGCAGGCCTTTATCCGCTGGTTAAAGGATGAAGTTGCCGCAACGCTTACGGATATCGAGGAAAGTCAGCCAGCATTGACAATCATTACGCCCAATCCCGATGCCTGAATTCAGATCAGGCCAAGTTCGCGCAATTCGTCTGCCAGGTCTTCGGGAAGCGTTTCTGTGCCACCGGCCTGCTTTTCATCCGGCGGGGATTTGTCTTCGGGAAGGTATCGCCAGCCCTGAAACGCGCGATGGGGCCATGTGCGGGTTTCGACCAGTTCGGAATCAAGGACGATACGGCAATGTTTGATGCCTTCCTCGTCAATGAATTCTTCCAGATCGATAACGCGCTGGCGGGCACGAATGGCCCCCTTGATCACCCAATAGATCGAACCACCATCCAGAATCTCTGCCTTGCGTTTCGGAGTCATCCTTGTTGTGTGGTAAATCCGGCCATGAAGATCGCCAAAATAGGCTTGCCATTGACGCAGGGTTTCAGGGCTTTCTGTGCCAACGCTGAGTTTGATCAGGTGAAGGGGCATGGTTTGTTCGTATTCTTTCGGGCAGGACGAGATGCTATCTGACCTAGAAGTCATGTGTGGTTTGGTCAAGGGGTGATTAATAATTACAAAAATTATTTGTAATTATATGTATTTCACAAAAAAACTTGACCAATAGTGGATAATCATCCAAATTCTGATGCAGAAAATGTCCATAGACAGGACATCACCCAGAGAGATTTACAGGCTGAGAGAACCGAATGTCCCTGCAAGTTGTCACGGCAAACCGTCTTGATGACGGGCTGGTGGTGTTTCTGACCGCTGATGGCGGTTGGAGCGAAAACATAGACCAGTCGCGTATTGCCGATGGAAAAGAGGCGGGTGACGCCTTGCTGGTCGAGGCCAGCGTTCCCGAGCTCGATACCGTTATCGTCGGTCCGTATCTGATCGAGGTCGAGCAACAGGACGGCGGGCTGGTTCCGACGAAATACCGTGAAGTTCTGCGCACCAAGGGTCCCAGCGTGCGGCAGGATCTCGGCTATCAGGCCGGGTAAGGAGGGTACACCATGTATCGCTATGATGATTTCGACCGCCAGCTGGTGCTGGAACGTACCGAGCAGTTCCGCGAGCAGGTCAAACGTCGCCTGTCCGGCGACATTACCGAAGACCAGTTCCGTCCGCTGCGTCTGATGAACGGTGTTTATCTCCAGCTTCACGCCTATATGCTGCGCGTCGCGGTTCCCTATGGCACGTTGCGCGCCGATCAGTTGCGCCAGCTTGGCTATATCGCGCGCCGCTATGACAAGGGCTATGGCCATTTCACAACCCGTCAGAATATCCAGTATAACTGGCCGAAGCTTGCCGAAATCCCCGATGCGCTGCTTGACCTTGCCAAGGTTGAAATGCACGCCATTCAGACATCAGGCAACTGCATCCGCAATACGACCACCGATCAGTATGCAGGCGCCGCCGCAGACGAGATCGAAGATCCGCGCCCCTATTGCGAACTAATCCGCCAGTGGTCGACCTTCCACCCGGAATTCACCTATCTGCCGCGCAAGTTCAAGATCGCGGTGACAGGATCGCCAAACGACCGTGCTGCGGTCAAGGTGCATGATATCGGGCTTCGGATGCATCAGGATGATGCGGGCGAGGTTGGGTTTGAAGTCATCGTCGGTGGTGGACTTGGTCGCACGCCGTTCGTTGGCAAGACCGTGCGTGACTTTATCGGCAAGAACGATCTGTTCTCGTATCTTGAGGCGATCCTGCGCGTTTACAACCGCTTTGGCCGTCGCGACAACAAGTACAAGGCGCGCATCAAAATCCTCGTCCATGAAATCGGGGTCGAGGAAATGCAGCGTCTGGTCGAAGAAGAATGGGCGCAGATCAAGGACGGATCACTGCGCGTCGATGATGCCGAAATTGCGCATTACATTGATCAGTTCGCCCCTCCGGCATTCGAAACCCTTTCCGACGATGATGCCGAATTTGAACGTCGTAAGGCCGAAAACCGGGAATTTTCCAACTGGGTGCGTTCGAACGTGATCGCACACAAGCAGCCGGGCTACGCGATTGCCAACGTATCGCTAAAACCGATTGGCGGTATTCCGGGTGACGCAACTGATACCCAGATGGAGCTGGTTGCTGATCTGTCCGAGCAATACAGCTTTGGCGATGTTCGTGTGACCCACGAACAGAACCTGGTTTTGCCGCACGTGAAAAAGGCTGATCTGTTCTCGCTTTGGGCGGAACTGAAGAATGCCAATCTGGCGACGGCAAACCTTGGCTATGTTACCGACATCATTTCCTGCCCCGGGCTGGATTACTGCGCACTGGCAACAGCGCGTTCGATCCCGCTTTCACAGCGCATTTCGGAACGTTTTTCCGATCTGGATCGTCAGCATGATATCGGCGAACTCAAGATAAAGATTTCCGGCTGCATCAATGCCTGCGGGCATCACCATGTAGGTCATATCGGCATTCTTGGCCTCGATAAACGTGGCAAGGAATTCTATCAGATTACCCTTGGCGGCGATGCCAGCGAGAATGCCGAAATTGGTAAAATTGCCGGTGCCGGTTTCTCCGAAGCCGAAGTCGTCGATGCCATTGAAAGTCTGGTGACCAAATATCTTGGTATTCGCGAAACTGGCGAACGCTTTATCGATACCTATCGCCGTGTCGGCATGGACCCGTTCAAGGAGGTGCTTTATGGCGATCGTTAAGAATGACAGTGTGATCGATCAGGAATGGGTCACGCTTGATGCCGAAGCCGACCTGCCGTCGGGCGAGGAAAACATCATTGTGCCACTTGCGCGGTTCAAGGAAGAACGTGAAACGCTGATCGGGCGCAATGGTGGTCTTGGTGTGCAGCTCAATCCGGGCGACGCCCCCGAAGATCTGGCTCATGATCTTGATCGTCTTTCGATCATCACGGTCAATTTCCCGGCCTATACGGACGGGCGCGGATATTCCTACGCCCGTGTTTTGCGAGAACGTCTGGGTTTCAAGGGCGAACTTCGCGCAATCGGTGACGTGTTGCGAGATCAGATTCTGTATATGCATCGGTGCGGTTTCGATGCTTACGAATTGAAAAATGATGATGACGTGTCGCTGACAAAGGTCCGTGCCGCGTTGAAGGAAATGACGGTTTATTACCAGCCGACAGGGGACGGGCGCGCCACTGCCACATAGCTTCGTGAACGGCGTCGGGCGGCTATTAAATCTGCGCCCTGATTTATCTTTTTCGCCAGATCGAGCTTTGAATAGCTTTGCCTCGGAGGCGCCCGTTTCGGGCGCCTTTTCTTTTGCCCTTATAATGCCGGTATTTTCTGTCAGGGATTTCTATGCTCTGGTTTTAATTCCTGGGCAGAGCATGGATATTGGTGGGAAGAGGATTATTCTTTTGTATATGAAAATTCATCCAGAATTCACCTTTAGGGTGGTGTTGTGATCGGTTTCAAGATATACACTTATTAGCTGTTTAAATGGCTCTATTTGGCAACCATTATAAAACAATGGGTTGTCACTTTGGGCTAAAAAGGAGAGCCTGAAAACATCAATCCCAACAGCAGGATGCATCCTGCCAAGCGGAGTGGGGAATTCACGCATTGCCTGACAGTTGGCACCGGTAACGCTCCGATGCAAGGAAGCAGGTTCGCATTTCTGAGACTAGCAGGAAAAGGCAACCAATGTCGATTGAGCAAAGCCTTACAGGAATTGGAGACAGTTGTGTGATTACGCGGGATTTTACGCGTTACGATCACGGCTATCAGGACAAGGCGCTCAAATATATCGATTATCTGGGGGCTTTATCGCTCGCGCTGCGTAAATTTTCCGAATACAGCCGGACAATGCTGGCGTCCCAGCAATTGTATATCTATGCCAAATGGTTGGCGCGATACACGGCATACTGGCCGGAACTTGACCAACTTGTCGACAGACTGGAAAACAGCTTTGATGACGTCGATCAAAGCTATGTCGCAAGTCAGTCTGCCGTCGATGGCTCGTGGGGCTGGCAATATAACGAATTCCACCACAAATTTGATGCGACCATCGTGCGTTTGCATGAATTGGCTAATGAGGGCCGTGCGCCGCGTTATCCGCTGCACTTTCTTGAGCCGATCGCAACCGCATCGGCGATGCGCGGTTATCTGGAAAAGCTACTGGTTTCCGATATCGCAGCGACCGGACGCAATCAGCGGGATGAATTTGGCAGTGTGATCTGCTGTCTGGCACAGCTTTGCTTCAAACCGTCCTTGCGGCGCTATGCGCAGGAACATGTGCGTGGCATCGATCTTGACCAAAGCTATGTTGATGCGTTCCGTGAATTCCTTGATGAAATCCAGAACCCCGAAACCGGTTATTGGGGGCCATGGTATGTGTCGGATGGCAAGACGCATCGTTACGATGATCTTAGCTATACATTCCATATCGTATCCTATCGCAAGGGGCGGGTCGGGCATTGGTCCGATATCATCCGCACCACGCTTGAAAGCCGGCAATTGGAATATCCGCAAGGATGGCTCAGCCGAGGTGAATTCAACAATCATAACAACTATGACGTTGCGAAAATCTTTCGCTATGGGTGGCCGCATATGCAGTCGGCAGAACGTGCTTTAGCGCGCGAACAGATTGCCGAAATGCTGGACTGGTGTGTCGGTCATTCGCTCAGACGCGATGGCAGCTTTGTTCCGGACAGTCATTTCTATAACTCGCTGGAGTCATGCTACTATTTCGGTGTCTCGTTCCTGGATGAAGTCGGATATTTTCAACCTTCGAAACGTTTCTGGACCCAGCAGAAATTTCCCTACGCGCCGGTTCTGCAATCTCGTATCTGGCGCAAGCTGGACGAGTTTGATGCCGAGAACCCCAGTGTCATCGCTGCGAAATGGAAAATCGGCCCGGATGCCGCCCGGATATCGGCATCGCCAGTCAACCGGGAGGGGCTTTCGCGCATGCCGCTGCTTTCCGGGGATGATTGTGCAACAACCGAAGAACGCGAATTCGAATTTATCCTGCGACCAAATAACGATGGTTGATCCTGCCGTCCCGTTCTCTTCTGTGTGAAATCCGATGGCCATGCAGTCGCAATATTTTGTGTCAGGTTCAATCCTGCGTCACATATTTTCAATGGCGCATACCAGCATGCTTGCACTTGTGGCGATGGTGCTGGTTGATGCGCTTGATCTGTTTTTTTTAAGCCTTCTGGGCGATGTTGAAATTATCGCCGGTCTTGGTTTTGCGTGGCCGATCATCTTTTTTACCTTGGCGATTTCGCTTGGCATTTCGACCGCGATGACGGCCCTTGTTTCGCGGGCTGAGGGGCTTGGTGATCGGAACCGGGCAAAAATTTATGCCACGCATATTTTGGTGTTCGGTCTTGTGCTATCGGGAGTGATGACAGTTGTTTTGTGGCTGTCGGCACCTTGGATGCTTGATATATTCGGGGCGGTTGGCAAGGCGCGCGACGTTGGTGTCACATATGTGCAGATCGTGATCCTGTGTTTGCCGGTTTTGGTTCTGAGCATGTCATCAGGGGCATTATTGCGTGCGATCGGGTCGAAGCAACGTGCCATGTGGTCGAAAATGGCTGGTGCCGCGGTCAATGCAGTCCTCGATCCCATTTTCATCTTTGGTTTCGATTGGGGTGTCGAAGGGGCAGCATGGGCAACCGTCGTGTCACGGATCGCGATCATGGCGGTGGCCTTTTATGGTGTTCGAAACGTTCATCACATGCTTGGCCGGTTTGATGCGACGCTGTTTCGCAAGGACATCCGTGATATTGCGCGTGTAACCGTACCGGTCGGATTGGCAAAGATCGGCCCACCAGTCGCCAGCGCCTTCATCATGTCCAGTATGGCAAAGTTCGGAGCGGATGCCGTAGCGGCCATGGCGATCATTGAACGGATCGCGCCATTCGTCTTTGTCGGTTACATGGCGTTACCCCAGGCAATAGGTCCGATCATTGGACAAAATTTTGCCGCCGGCAGAGCGGGTAGGATCCGAAGTATCTGGCATAATGTTTGGGGGTTGATTTCTGCTTATGGTGTGCTTGTTTGTGTTGTCCTGTTCCTGTTTCAGGGCCAGATTGCAGATTTGTTCAGTGCATCTGACCAAACAGCGGCGTATTTATCGATTTTTTGCAGTTTTACAGCGCCATTTTATGTGTTTCTCGGTCTGCAATTCTCATCGCATACTTTCTTCAATGTTATCGGTCGACCTAATCTTTCGATGGCGTTTGATCTGGCCAAGGAAATGTTCGGCGTGATTCCATTGGTTTGGATTGGCGGGATTTATTTTGGTGTGGTTGGCATCCTGGCTGGTCAGGCGTTAGCTATCGTTTTATTCGGCGTGATAACCGGAGGAACAGGTTATCGAATTTCCTGCCGGATGAAAGGGGGAGATTCTTGGGGTATGAAAAATTCCATTCATACATGATGATATTTATATTAAACAACACTAACTCGCGCAAAAATCATCACTTCCTGTGATGCCGTTCACTCTTTTGAGTGGCTCGAATTTCCAAATACTTATATGTAGAACAGTTGTTTACTGTTGTGGGAGGAGAGTCAAAATGTCTTTTCTAAAGCGTTTCAGAATATCGCAGAAAGTGTTTGGTGGGTTTGGCGTTATACTCGCACTGCTTGTATTGATATCCGTGGTCGGAGTTGTTTCGTTAGATAGGGTAAGTGATGATTTTACCCGCTATCGCCAGATTGCACTTCAGTCAAATCAGGCCGCACGCGTTCAAGCAAATCTGCTGGAAGCCAGAGTGGCTATGAAAGACTATCTCCTGACAGATCGTGTGTCATCACGTGATCAGGTTATGCTCCGGATTGACCAGGCTATTACGTTTAATGATGAGCTTTTCAATCTTGCTGATGAAGATGAGGTTAAGGTTATTGTTGAAAAAGCTGGTGCTGATCTTCGGGTGTATAAAGAGACTTTTGATCAGGTTGCTACCATGCCAGATGGAGATGAAAGCCGTAATCAGCTTGTAACCGGTACGCTTGATATGATTGGGCCAGCGGTTGCTTCCGATCTCGAAAGCCTGAAACTTGGTATAAAACAAGAGCAGGATGTGCTGGGGCCTCGTGCAGCCAAGATGATCAGTAATGCTATGCTGACAGCGGAAATACTTGCTGCCACTGCGGTTGTTGGGGGAGTGCTTGCTGCATGGTTGATCGGCACAGGGATATCGACCCCTATCAGAAAAATCACAATTGCCATGACGAACCTTGCCGAAGGAAACAAAGGGGCAGAAATCCCGGGACAGGATCACAAGGACGAAATCGGGGACATGGCCAAGGCGGTTTTGGTATTCAAGGAAAATATGATCAAGGCTGAACAACTTGCTGCGCAGGAGCTTGAAGCCCAAAAGCAGAGGGAAGTGCGCGCCAGAGTAATCGAAAAGCTGACCAGCGATTTTGATACGGATGTTTCGTTGGTTTTGAAAAGCGTTTCTTCGGCCGCGACAGAAATGCAGGCGACGGCAACATCAATGACGGCTACTGCAGAAGAGACCAGCCGACAGGCGACGGTGGTGTCGGCCGCTGCCGAGCAGGCATCAAACAACGTTCAAACCGTTGCCAGCGCGTCCGAGGAACTCAGTGCTTCGATTTCCCAAATCAGTCACCAGGACAATCAAACTGCACA
>CAMPHD010000141.1 GCA_946885765.1 uncultured Thalassospira sp. | reverse complement strand
GCCGACCTTTACCCAGCTTTGCGGCCTGCCCGGCTCGGTCGCGGCACAGGGGCTTGCGATTGTTGGCCTGTTTAACATCGTCGGCACCCTGACCGCCGGTTGGGCGGGCGGCAAATGGCGTAAAAAATGGGGCCTGTCATTTATTTACGGCATGCGTGCACTGGTCATTCTGATCTTTATGATTGCACCAAAAACGGCTGAGACCATCTGGCTGTTCTCGGCGGTGATGGGGGCCTTGTGGCTGTCGACCGTGCCGCTAACCAGTGGTATCATCGTGCAGGTTTTCGGCCCGCGCTATATGGCAACGCTGTTTGGCATTGTCATGCTGTCCCACCAGATCGGTGCGTTCTTTGGCGCGTGGATGGGTGGGGTCATCTTTGATCTGACCGGCAGTTTCGATGGCGTCTGGATCGCTTCCATCGCGCTCGGCATCTTTGCAGCCCTCGTGCATATGCCAATTGACGACAAAGCCCTTCGCGTCGAAGCCAACGCCTGATCGCTGATTATCCGAACAATGCCGTGACACATATTTTCTGTGTCACGGCTTTCTCATATCAGACCATCGTCACAATGATCTTGCCGCGTGCCCGGCCCGATGATTGTCGGGCAAAGGCGTCGGCAAACTGTTCAAGCGGCACGGTCCGGTCGATCAGGACACGCACATTGTTCTCGGTCATCGCTGAAACGACCCGTGCCAGCCGATCCCCGCCAGACATGTGAAACACAAAGTGCGCCGTAACATTATGCGCATGTGCCAATGCCTCGTCCGGCGGGGCGACAAGCGATAGCAACCTGCCACCGCTTCGCAGAACACCAAACGATTTTTGCTGTGTTTCGCCGCCAATGGTATCGATCACCAGATCGATATCCGAAAGCATTTCTGCAAAATCGGCGTGGCGATAATCGATCACCTGATCTGCGCCCAATGTCCGGGCAATGTCGACCCCGTCCGCGGATGCAGTTGCAATCACGCGCGCGCCTGCCGCACGGGCAAACTGGATGGCAAAGCTACCCACCCCACCGGCCCCGGCATGGATCAGAACCGTCTGACCGACACCAAGATCGCCAAGCTCGAACAAGGCCTGCCACGCCGTTCCTGCCGCTGTGGGAATCCCCGCCGCCACTTCAAGCGGCATGTTGTCGGGCACCTTCACCAAGTAATTCGCCGGAATACAGGCAAACCCGGCAAAGGCCCCGCCCGCAACCGGATCAAGCCGGGCAATGACCTTGTCACCCTTTTGCCAGCCGGTCACATTTGCACCGACCTCCTCGATCATCCCGGCAAGGTCTGATCCGACCGTGTATCGGAATTCCAACGGGAAATAGCCCTGCAACACACCGCTTTGCAATTTGACGTCCAGCGGATTAAGGGCCGCGGCCCCCACCCGAACCAGAACATCATCCGGGCCGATTTCCGGTGTGGCAATATCGCGGATTACAGGTGTGGCATTGTAATCATCAAGTCTGATCGCTTTCATTGTGCGGCCTCCTGCTCGATGATTGGCCATGCGCCCACCTGATACAACCAGCCCAACCAGTCTTCCAAGTGCCATGTATGGGTCACTTTGCCGTTTTCGACATAATGGAATTCGTGGATCGGCATGCGAAATGGCTTGCCGGTCGGGGCAATCCCGAACCATTCGCCGGAATGCGTGCCGGTGATTTCCGCCCGCACGGCAACCCGACCCGGCCCGCCAATCATTTCATGGATGATGATTTTCACATCGGGAAACGCCACCTGAAATGCCTTGATCAGCGGCTTCATGCCATCGCGTCCCGGTGCCTGCCCGGGAGCTAGCGGAATATCCTGCCAGTCGCTGGTAACCGCCTCATCCAAAAGGTCGGCCCCTTCGCCAAAGGCCCGATACAGTGCCTCAATCGCCTTGCGATCCGGGTCTGATACGCCGGTAATCAACGGCATATTGATTTGATCCGTCATTTTCATTTCCCATGTTGGGTTGTTGAATATCGGGAAATGCTATCGATCATCTCGACATACTTGAAATCGATATAAAATATATGACAACATCCATACCATGGATTTATATGGTATCGACCTCAACCTTCTGGTCGCCTTTGACGCGCTGATGAAAGAACGCAGCGTCACGCGCGCGGGTATACGCATTGGCCGCACTCAGCCAGCCATGAGTGCGGCACTATCGCGACTGCGCGGATTGCTTAATGATGAACTTTTCATCCGAAGCCCTGCGGGTTTGCAACCAACCCCGCGCGCGCTTGACCTTGCCGAACCACTCGCTCATGCGCTGGCCGAAATTCAGCGCACGCTTGATTTCACGCAGACGTTTGATCCGACGACGTCCACTGCGACCTTTTCCATCGCACTTTCGGATCATCCGACCTTCAAAGTCCTTCCGGTGCTGCTTGATGCGCTGCGTCAGAAAGCACCGGGCATCACGCTACGGATCGGTAATTTCACCGCTCGGGATGATGCCATTACCCTGCTTGACGCGGGGGAGGCCGACTTGACGATTGGCGTGCCGCCTTCTGAAACCGGCCGCATTCTGACCCAATCGCTTTTTCCGGAAAACTTTGTCTGCGTCATGCGTCGCAACCATCCGGCAGCCATGGCTCCACTGGACCTTCCGGCCTTTCTGTCTCTATCACATCTGCTGGTATCACCGGAAAATGACCGCTTTGGTCTGGTGGATGCGGCGCTGGCAAAAATTGGCCATAAACGCCGACTCGCCGTAACCCTGCCAACGATGTACGCCGCCCCGCTTGTGATTGCGCGCTCCGATCTGATCGCGACCCTGATGGCTGGCGTCATTCCGGCATCGGGTCAGGCCGATGCACTTGCCATACGACCGCTTCCCTTCGATCTTGATCCAATCGGCTTCACCATGTCCTGGCATCGCCGCAATGATGTCCATCCCGCCCAACGCTGGCTGCGCGATTTTGTCGCGGGCCTGCCATTAGATGGATGACAAAAAGGGACCGAGCTTGAATGCCCGATCCCCTATCACGAAAATCAGAATATAAAGCGGCATCGGATTAGCCCGCCTGCATGAAATAACGCAGGGTTGGTTCGACAAAATGTGGATTTTCCCAGCTCGCATACTGACGGCGAATTTGCCGTTCCAATGCTGTGGGATCGTTTGTGGCACTTTGCACACGCTGCCTGATATCGGCAAAATATGCCAGAACCGCCTTGGGCAATTCAGTCCCCGCAAGGTTGCCGTGACCGGGCACAATCATTTTGGGCGCAAGGCCGATGATATCGCGCAAAACCGTTTCCCAGCGGGCAATGTCGATTTCCTCGGCCTCAATCATGGGCGGAAAGAACGGCACGATTGGAAACATCCGTTCTTCCAGAAGATCCCCGGCAAAGACGATACCGTCATCGGGCAGATAAATGATCTGGTCACCTGGCGTATGTGCCGTACCCCATGTCCGCATTTCAACCATCCGCCCGCCCAGATCAATGCGTGCTTGCGCCCCGTCATAAGTCTCATGTGGCCTTGTCAGAACCACATCATCCAGAAGATGAGCCTGCTCGGGCGGTAAAACACCGTTACGAAAACCGTTCAGAAGTATATCGCCACGTTGCGTAAGATGATCGCGTTGGGCACTGTTGTAATATATTCGCGCATCAGAACGGAAAACCTGCGCACCAAAACCATGTTCGGGATGGGCATGAGTCACCGTCAGAATGATCTTTCGCCCCGACGCCAAGCGCCGGACCACATCCAGAACATTCTCGGCACTTTCAATGCCAAGCCCGCAATCAACCACAAGTACACTATCACGCCCGACAATGATCCCTACATTGGGCACCAACGTTATACGCTTGTCCGGCAGAATGAAAACACCGGGGGCAATTTCGGACGGAAACCGGGCATCGACAACCGGCACCGGGTGCGATGAGACAGGCGGCTCTACACTTTCACCGGCTTCCTGTGCGAAGACCGGCAAACTTGGCAACATGCCCGCCACACCAGCGAACAACGAAAGTTTGAACAATTGCCGTCGGTCCATAGAGGCAAGATCGAACGAGGGGAATTTTTCCATTGCGGTCACCTTTGCGAACAGTGGTCCTGGCGCCGAGGCGCCGGGGACATTTACACAATGGATAAAGTTTGAAATCGGGAACCATCCCGCTCAAATAGATAATCGATATATGGCCCCATCTACCATATCGATATCGAAATCACCTCTTCCCCGCGACACGGCCTTACGCTAAAACCCGCTGATGGACAGACCGATTTATATGACCCCCGAGGGACTCGCAGCCCTTCGCTCAGAACTTGATCATCTTTGGAAAAAGGAACGGCCCGAAACCGTTGCCGTGGTTTCATGGGCGGCGGGCAATGGCGACCGGTCGGAAAATGGCGATTACATCTATGGCAAGAAACGCCTGCGCGAAATTGATCGCCGGGTGCGCTATCTGCGCAAACGGATTGAGGATGCGGTGGTTGTCGATCCTCGCGAACAACCCGATCACAGCCGGGTCTTCTTTGGCGCCACGGTCACCTATGTGAATGCACGTGACGAAGAAGTCATCATCCACATCGTTGGCGAGGACGAGGCCGAAAGCCTTAAGGGTAAAATAAGCTGGATCTCCCCCGTCGCCCGCGCCCTGATGAAAGCCGGTGTCGGTGATGTGGTGACGCTACGCACGCCAGCGGGCGAGGACGAGCTTGAAGTCCTGAAAGTCAGCTACCCCACCGGGTAACCGTTCGGTTCTGTGACCGCAATTTCATATCCGTCCGGATCACGGACAAAAAACTGATGTGTGCCGTCTTCAAGCTCCGTCACCGGCTCCGGCTTGAACCCGGCATCGTTCAGCGCGTCAAACATACCCGCAACATCATCACATTCCAGATACCAGACCAGCCCGGCAAAGGAAGGCCGCATCCGGCGTTCTTCATGCGAAACCCCGCCATGTGCCGCCAACATCAAACGGATTTTGGTATCCCTGTCACCTGCTTCCAGCATCGCCCAGACCGGCTCGTCATCCAGATCGGATAATGTTCGTGCCACCACCTCGAACCCCAGAAAACGGTAGAACCCGATACTGCGGTCAATCTCGGCAACATTCAAAAGTGGTGTGGCGATTGTGATCATCATGATCCTGTTAAACGCAAAATCACGGCACGATTATGCCCGCCTGCGCCACAGGCGTATAGCCCTGCCGCATGCAACAAGGCCGTATCCTTACATCCGGCTTTTGACCCGCCTGGTCGGTTCGGCCTGCAACGGATCGTCGGGCCAGTAATGTTTGGGGTAACGTCCCTTCATCTCGGCCTTCACTTGCGCATAGGACCCGTTCCAGAACCCCACCAGATCAGATGTGACCTGAAGCGGTCTTTGCGCCGGTGACAGCAGATGCAACGTCACCGCCACCTTGCCCCCTGCGATTTTGGGTGTTTCGGTGGCCCCGAACATTTCCTGCAACCGAACCGGAAGTCCGGGTGTTTCGCCGCTATAATCAATGCGAATATGCGATCCTGTCGGCACGGTCCAATGGGTTGGGGCCTGCCGATCAAGCTCCTGCCGCTTGTTCCAGTCAATGCCTGATACCAGTGCCTCGGTCAGATGGATCTGCTTAAGCTGGCTGCGCTTATTGATCCCGCCAAGATATGGCATCAGCCAATCCTCAAGCGATCCCAAAAGCGCATCATCGCTCATATCGGGCCAGTTTTCCGGATCGACCCGATGCAAGAATGCAATCCGTTCACGCAATCCTTCGGCTGATTTGTCCCACGGCAGGCAATGCAGACCAAGACGACGAATGCCTTCGATCATCGCGGTTGTAATCGCATCCGGTCCAGCCTCGTCACGGGTGGCTTTTTCATCCAGCACCAGCGCGCCAATGCGCCGTTGCCAGCGGGCCTGCACCGCATCGCTTTGCGCATCCCAGAAGACCTCTGTCCCCTCGGAAATCTGATCGGCAAAATGGGTTTCAAGACTTGTGCGCGACAAAGGTGCGGCAAGGTAAATCCGTGCCTCGCGTGCCTGCCCATCAAGCTCCGCCACCGCAATATAGGGGTCGTTCGCCAACCCGTCATCGTTGGCCAACACACCGCCACGCCCACCCGACAGGCGATATCGCGCATCCGTGCCCTTGCGCCGTTCGCCAATCCGGTCGGGATAAGCAAAGGCCAGAAGCAACCCAACCTGATCCGCATAATCCACCGGGCCGACCGAAATGTGGCTTTCCCCTTTAGCGGCCTCTTTCTTCGCGGCCTCCGCAAGTCGGCGCGAAAGCTGCCTTGCGGCTTCCGTGATCATTTTCGGGGCCTTGCGGGACAAAATCGCTTCGACCCGAAGCCGTAAATCCGCGCCGCGACCGCGCATGAAATCCCGATCCGACAAGAGTGCTGCCAGCGCACAGGCAACCTCGCCCAGTCCAAGGCGCGCGCCACGCAACATCATATGCGCCAACCGCGGATGCACTGGCAATCCGGCCATCGCTGTTCCCATTGGCGTGATCCGGTTAGCATTGTCAATCGCCTCAAGCCGCAGTAACACATCACGTGCCTGTTCGATCTTTGCCCCGTCGGGCTGATCCAGCCACGGCAGGCTTGCCGGATCAGGCACCCCCCAGCGCGCGAGTTCCAGCGTCAGCGACGCCAGATCGGCATCGGCAATTTCGGGCGCGGTAAATGGCGGGCGCGCGCGATGCTCGGCCTCCGCCCACAGGCGATAACACACGCCTGGCTCCAATCGTCCGGCACGACCGCGACGTTGTTCGGCACTAGCCTGCGATGATTTGACCGTCACCAGCCGCGTCATGCCCGATGCCGGGTCAAATCTTGGCAAACGCTGCAATCCGCAATCGACCACCACCCGAATGCCATCAATCGTTAATGACGTTTCGGCAATCGCAGTCGCCAGCACCACCTTGCGCATCCCGTCGGGTGCTGGCTCAATCGCAATGTCCTGTGCCCTGGTTTCCATCGCACCATAAAGCGGCGCAATGATCACCGATGGATCAAGCCCGTCTTTCAACGCCGCCTCAACCCGTGTGATTTCGCCCTGCCCCGGCAGGAAGGCCAGGATTGATCCGCTTTCTTCCGTTAGCGCGGTTCGGATCGCCGCTGTCATTTCCCGGTCAATCCACGCATCAGGCCGGATCGGAATATATTTTGTCTCAACCGGAAAGGCACGGCCCTTGCTGGTGATCACCGGGCAGCCACCCATAAGGGCCGCAATCGGGTCGCCATCAAGGGTGGCCGACATCACGACAATGCGCAAATCATCGCGAAGGGCGCCCTGCGTTTCTAGTGCCAATGCCAATCCCAGATCGGCATCGAGCGACCGTTCGTGAAATTCATCAAAAATCACACAGCCAATGCCTGACAGCTCCGGGTCATCCTGGATCAGGCGCACCAGAATACCTTCGGTCACGACCTCGATCCGGGTTCGGGCGGAAACCTTGCTGTCAAACCGCACGCGATAACCGACCGTCTCGCCAACGCCTTCGCCCATCAACTGCGCCATCCGGCGCGCCGCCGCCCGCGCGGCAAGCCGCCGGGGTTCCAGCATCACGATCTTCTGATCATTGCGCCATGCACTTTCCAGTAACGCCAGCGGCAACTTAGTGGTTTTCCCAGCCCCCGGCGGGGCCTGCAAAACCGCGTTGATGCCGGTTTCCAGCACGGTACAAAGGTCGGGCAGAACCGCTTCAATCGGAAGGATGGGGAAGGCTTTGGGCATGAACGGCTTTCTGATTTCTGGTTTGGGGCCGGTATCTGACCAGGTTATTTCCCAAAATGCGCAAACGGGCAAGGTTACGTGTCGCTGGCAATCGCCTCAATCCGCCGCGCATTTAGGATAATCCCCCGCTCCCCACCAATCCGTTGCAGGG
>CAMPHD010000140.1 GCA_946885765.1 uncultured Thalassospira sp. | reverse complement strand
GTAAATCCATGCATCTGCATATCGGGCCAATGGCGCACCGATGCCGGATCACGGATCAGCATCACCAGCGCCTCGGGCTTGAAATAATCGACCGGGCTCATCGGCAGGTTCAGATCCGGCCCCAGTTCGGTAATCCCCGCCCCGTTCATCCGGTGGCAGGCAAAACACTGATCAATAAAAACCGCCTGCCCGCGCTTGGCATCTTCCGCTGCATCGTCACCAAGTGCCAATTGCGGCCACCGGGCTGCCGGAAAGGCGGCATAACCGATTTTCCCCACCTGATAGGGCCACTGTTCCGACCGGATATGCGATACCGCCGCATCGACCCACACCAGCGAAAACGGCCCGGCTGAAACCTCTTTGCCCGGCAGGTTCGGCCAGGGCGCATCTTCCGGCTCAATGGCGATCCACGCCTGCGCAGTTTCATCGCCATCAAGCAACACAAGCGGCAGGGGAATATTGGCAACAAACCCGTCAAGGGCGATGACCTCAAGCCCCGTCTCGTCGCCCACCGCGCCCGCATCCCCGATCAGGGACGCAACCGGCACCGCGCGATAGGTCATATCGCGGCCATATCCCTCATCCCCGGCAACCGTGATCTCGCGTGCCGCCGCGTGGCTTAACAATTCATCGGTCTGATAAACCGAAACCGCGCCCGTGGGCGATGTCACCTGCAATTCTGCGGCACTGGCGGCCTTGCCTGCAAATGGCAGCAAAACAACACACAGCAGCAGCCAAACCCCATATCCCCGATACGATTTCATGTCCGGTCCCCTCTCTGGCGATCTGTGGCAATTTGTCCCGCAACAAGAATACCATAACCGCCGCAAACTGATGATCGCGTATTCACAAATGCCCTCGCGAACGCATGGCTGCCCTTCATCGCCGCCCAATTCCTTGCCATACCGGCCCAATGGCGATATTCAGGTTTCAAACTGTCATTAACTTGCAATGCCGGGACCCGCTGCTTATCTCCGGCTTGCAACAGGCGAGATGAGACGACGCCATGAACCAGATTGCCACCATCGCCGAGGCGAAGCCCGGCGCAATGTCTGAAATGCAGATTGACCCCACCCTTGATCTTGAGGCGGAAATTGCCCGCCTGAAGAAAGAGAAAAACGCGATCATTCTGGCCCATTATTATCAGGACGGCGAAATTCAGGACCTGGCCGACTTTGTCGGTGACAGCCTTGATCTTTCGCGCAAGGCCGCCGAAACCGATGCCGATGTCATCGTCTTCTGCGGTGTCCGCTTCATGGCCGAGGTCGCCAAAATCCTCAGCCCGAACAAAACCGTCCTGCTGCCCGACTCAAAGGCCGGCTGCTCGCTCGAAGATTCGTGCCAGCCCGAACCGTTCCGCAAATTCCGCGAACAGCATCCCGATCACGTATCGGTCACCTATATCAATTGCTCGGCCGAGGTAAAGGCCGCGTCTGATATCATCGTGACCTCGTCCAATGCCGCCGAAATCATCGATCAGATCCCGCTCGATAAACCGATCCTGTGGGCACCGGACCGCCATCTTGGCACCTATCTGGCGAAAAAAACCGGCCGTGACATGACGCTTTGGAATGGCTCGTGCATCGTGCATGAACAGTTTTCCGAACGCGAACTGATCCGCCTTAAAACCCAGAACCCGGATGCGAAAATCGCGGCACACCCGGAATGCCATGACGGCATTCTGAAACATGCCGATCACATCGGATCGACCCGCGCCATTCTGGAATATGTGATCAATGGCCCGGATCAGAAATACCTGATCGCGACCGAACCCCACATCATCCACCAGATGGAAAAATCCGCCCCGCACAAGGAATTCATTCCGGTTCCGGGTGCCGATGGCTCGTGCGCATGCAACAACTGCCCGTTCATGGAACTGAACACGCTGGAAAAACTGTATCTGTGTCTGGTCAATAACGGCCCGCAGATCATCATGCCCGAAGATTTGCGTGTTGCAGCGGTCAAGCCGCTTGAACGGATGCTGGAAATGTCAAAAGGCATTCCGCTGAAAAAAGAAAACGCGGCCTAGGCCCACCCGATCAGCAGCCCCGCAGATATCTGGTTTTGCGGGGCTGTTTTCCATCCCCATCCCACAAAGAATGCGGCCCCACCATGACCGTCCTGACCCCGGCTGAAATTTCGGACTTCATCGACCGCGCCTTTGCCGAGGATATCGGCACCGGCGACATCACATCGGACAATGTCATTCCCGCCGGTGCGCGCCTGCGCGTCGCGCTTGAAACGCGCGAGGATATCGTGGTCGCCGGTCTGGACATTGCCCTTGAATGTTTCCGCAAACTGGTCCCCGACGCCAAAATCACCAAACATTGCGAGGACGGCGATGCGATTGCCGCCAAGGACGTGCTTGCCGTGGTCGAAGGCAATGCGCGCGGCATCCTGACCGCGGAACGCACCGCCCTTAATACCCTGCAACATCTGTCGGGCATCGCCACCACCACGCGCACCTATGTCGCGGCGATGGGCGATACGACGGCGAAATTGCTTGATACCCGCAAAACCCTTCCGGGCTGGCGCAAGATGGAAAAATACGCCACCCGCATGGGGGGTGCTCAGAACCACCGCATGGGTCTTTATGACGGCGTGATGATCAAGGACAACCATATCGGCGTTGTTGGTTCGATCACCGAATGCGTCAGATCCGCCCGCGCGGCGAATCTGCCCAAGATCGAAGTCGAATGCGACACACTCGATCAGGTGCGTGAAGCCACAGAAGCCGGTGCCGATATCATCCTGCTCGATAACATGGGCCCCGATATGCTGCGCAAGGCCGTCGCGATTGTCTCTGGTCGCTGCAAAACCGAGGCATCCGGTGGCGTAAACCTGCAAACCATCGGCGCGATTGCCGCGACGGGTGTTGATTATGTCTCGGTCGGACGCATCACACAATCGGCCCCGGCGGTCGATATCGGGCTGGACGTCGCCATTCTCTGATCGGGGTGGACCATGACGAGCCTCATCAGACCAGTCCCCAAACTTGTCGAAACTGCCAACTGGATTTTCCGCGACGGCGGCAAAGTCCTCTCGGTACGCAGCCACGGGCGGGACCGGTTTTACCTGCCCGGTGGCAAGATCGATGCGGACGAAACCGCCATCGAAGCCCTGATCCGTGAAATCCGCGAAGAACTGGGTGTGGCGCTGATCGAAAAATCCATCCGCCCGCTCGGGCTTCATGCCGGTCGCGGCCATAACCAGCCGACCAGCACCATTGTCCGCATGCAATGCTTCGCCGCGCGCTTTACCGGCACATTGACTCCGTCGCGCGAAATTGCCGAAATGCGCTGGCTATCGCAGCGCGACCGCCACCTGATGGCCCCGATGGGCCAAAAACTCACGGCCGCCCTTTTCGACATTTAATACCGCCCATACGTTAACGCGGCGCATCCCCGTCCGGGTCGCCCCCGGCATCGGGGATACTGCGCCCGGCGGCATCCTTGTCGCGGTTTTCATCCTTGGCTGTGGATGGCGGTGCTGCCGGGTCTGTTCCGGCACCGTCATCGACCTCGGCATCGACCTCGGCATCGGAATCGGGGATATCGTCTTTCGCCTCGATCACCGGCTTGGGATTACCCTGACCGGCCTCGCGGATGGCGGCTGCCAGTTTGTCGATATCGCGGAAATGCACATCCTGTTGCGGGAACGGGATTTCGATCCCTTCCGCCCGGAACCGTTCAAGCACCTCGAACCGCACACCGCTGCCGACCGACAGAACATCGCCGATATCGCGCAGGAAATAGCGCAATTCGAAATCAAGCGAACTGGCCCCGAAATCGATAAACACCACCTGAGGCGCCGGATAGCTGAGAATCTCGCGGCGCTTGTCCGCGATCTCAAGCAGGATTTCACGCACCTTGTTGGCATCCGATCCGTATGACACCCGGATACGGACAATCCCGCGCCCGCTGCGATCCTTCAATGTCCAGTTCATCACCCGGTTGGAAATCAGCTCGGAGTTCGGGATCACCACCGATGACCGGTCAAAGGTTTCGATCTCGGTCGCGCGCACCCGGATATCCTTGACCAGACCCTGATCCGCCCCGACCACGATCCAGTCCCCCACCTTGATCGGCCGTTCGATCAAAAGGATCAGGCCCGACACAAAGTTACTCACGATACTTTGCATGCCAAAACCGATACCGACCGAAATCGCACCGGCAATGATCGCAAGGTTGGACAAATCCATGCCCGCCGCCGAAATCGCCAAAAGCACCGCAAGGCAGATCCCGACATAACCGAAAATCGCCGAAACTGAATGCTGCAAACCTTCGTCAAGCTTGGTGTTGGGCAAAACCCGCGTATTGAGCATCCGCTGGAAAAACCGCATCACGCCCAGAATCGCAAGGAACAGCAGGATCGCGATCAGAATGGCGCGGAGCGAGAAATTGATCCCGCCCACCTGTATGCCGATAAACGCCTTTTCGGCGGCATCAATCAAATCCGCCCACGCAATATCGGTAAAGATCAGAACCGCCAAGGGCACGGCAATCGTGAACATCACGACATCAATCGTCACGCGCAGCCAGAAATAAAGCGTGCCATGCACCGCATCACTCGCCCCGTCATCATCTTCGGATGCCGGTTTCACCAGATAGGTATGAACAAGGGCACGTGCATAGCCGCGCAGCAGCCAGTAACTGGTGACGAATGCGAGTGCCAGCATCAGGTTTTCAAGAACAAAACGTGCCAGCGCCACATAACCAAGGATGCTGAGCACCGGCAGCATGATCGCCACGATCCGCAATCCCCGGCGCAGACGTCTTTCAACCTTGGCCCATAATTCATGCCGGTCCGGCCCGCCATGTTCCCAGAACACGCCAAGCGAACTGACAAACAGGATGATCGAAATCAGGAAAACGTTGGAAACACTTTGCACCAGCGCGATTTCAAGCGACGTGCCAAGTGTGGTAGCACCCTGCAGCAACACCAGATCGGATGCGTAAATCACCGCCGCAAGCAACGACAATATCCCGATAACCCGTGATCCGGTTTCCGTCGTTCCGGCGCGCCGCATGCCCGGTGAAAACGGGGAATAGATGCTGCGGATCGCCGCCCCGACAAACAGCAGGAACAAAAGGGCGGCAAAACACTGATAGACAAAATCGCCCATACTGCCGACCAGAAGGTCCGGCTGCCGGTCCACCATCTGATAGGCCACCAGCAACGCGACCCCGGGCACCAATGCGGTAAACACGAACCGCGTCCCCGATATCAGCGACACCCGGTCTTCCTTGGGCGCATTGCGCCATCGTTCCGGCAACCAGCGCAGAACAACAACCTCGCCCCCGATCAGGGCCGCCATCACCACAAAGGTCAGCAACACAAGACCCGGCGCGATTTCCGCCAACTGGCCGCCAATCGGCCCTTCAAGATCAAGGTCGGCATACCGGCTGCGCACCATATCGGGCAGTTCGATGGCGCCAGACCACACCTGCCCCCAGCTTTCCCCGTCCCACGGCACATCAACCCGGCCCAGAATGCGGCGGGTAAATCTTTCGCGTGAAATCTGCGCCAGACGGTCGGAAATTTCGGTTGCCCGGAAATCAACCAGTTCGCCCTGTTTGATCACGCCGCTGATCTCGGCGATATCCTTGTTCAGCCGTTCGCGTTCCTCGGCAACGGCGGGGGCTTCGGTTTTACCCTCGGCCGGGGGTTCGCCCAGTTTGCCAAGGGCGGTATTCAACCGGTTCAACCGGTCCGCGGCACTTGATTGCAGGGTCGCCGCCCCCTCGGTCACCTGTTCGACCGTCGACCGGCTTTCATTTATCAACCGGCCGGTAATCTCGTTGGCGTTCAGGGCCGTATCAACTTCGTCCAGACGGTCATTCCAGCCCGCTATCAGTTTCTGGCTTTTTTCCAGTTCGATCTTCTGGTTTTTTTCTTGCGGGACATCCTGCGCACTGGCACTGCCGCCGATCAGGAAGGCCGACATTATTGTCGCCATAATCCAAAACAAAATAGGACGAACTGCCGTCATGATAGATATTCCATACTGATCCCTGTCGGGCCGGTGACCGAAACCCGTTTCTCCTGATTTGCAAGCAGGTTACACTGTCCGCGATAACGAATCACGAACCGTTTTACACCAGACGGAGCCAGCCATATGTCTTCATCCGCCCTGATCAATGCTTTCATCCTCGATAGTGACGGCAAGGGAACCTCCCTTGAATGGCAGGACATCGGCAAATCCCTTCCCCAAACAGGTGAAAACCAGTTTCTCTGGGTGCATCTCGACTGGATGGCGGATGGTGTACGGCGCTGGCTTCTCGATATTGTCGGGCTTGACCCCACCATCGCCGATAACCTGTCCACACGCGGCACCCGGCCATCGGTCTTCTTTTACGATCATGGCTATTCGATGAATTTGCGCGGGGTAAACCTGAACGCCGAAAATGATCCCGCCGATATGATTTCGGTGCGTTTCTGGGTATCGGGCAATCTGGTGATCACGCTGCGCAATCAATCGCTAAAGGCATTCGACGATATCCGTGCGGCGATTACGGACGGTAACGCGCCGCGCAATCCCGATGATTTCGTGCTCACCGTTGCCGAACGGCTGGTTTTCCGGGTTGATAATGTCGTGCGCGGCCTTGAGGAAGAAGTCGACACCATCGAAGACGATCAGGAAGGCACGCCGGAAAACAAAACCCTTCCGCTGCGTCGGCGCTGCTCGGACGTCCGCAATCAGCTTTCGCGCCTGCGCCGCCATCTGTCGCCGCAACGCGATGCGCTGGGACAATATGTCGAACATAAAACCGCATGGCTTGATAAACGCTATAAACGGCGTGCGCGCACGCTGACCGATAAAACCATCCGTCTGGTCGAAGAATTTGACTCACTTCGCGAACGCATCCAGATCGTGAACGAAAACATGATGGCACTGGAAACCGAACGCATGAACCGCACCATGTACTGGCTGACGGTGATTGCCGGTCTGTTCCTGCCAATCAGTTTCGTGACCGGCCTTTTGGGGATCAATGTCGGCGGTGTTCCGGCGGCCGAAAGCCCATTTGGCTTTGTCGGCGTTTCGATCATTCTGGCCGGCATCGTCGTGCTTGAAATCTGGCTGTTTAAAAAAATGCGCCTGATCTGATCAGGTGCAAAGGACGCAATCAAGCAATGCGGCACAGCCTTGTTGCATTGCAAAGCAGCTTGGCGCTATGACTTTGACCAACCGATCCATATTCACGTTCACTGCATGACGAGATCCTTGATGACCGACGGCCCGCTTTCACGTTACCGCGCGAAAATCACCAAGGGCGAGCTGTCCCACGATCCGATGCAGGAACTCTGTGCCGAAAAGCTGCAAAGCCTGTTCAAGGCGCTGAACCATTACGAACCGCATACCGGTTCGGGCGGCTGGCGCGAACGATTTGGCCTGACACGTCGCCGCGAAGAACCCGAACCGCCGCAGGGCCTTTACATTTACGGCGAAGTCGGGCGCGGCAAATCGATGCTGATGGATCTGTTTTACGAAACGGTCGCGGTGGATCGCAAACGCCGGGTGCATTTCCACGATTTCATGCAGGATGTGCATGATCGCATGCACCGTTTCCGCAAAACCAAATCAAAGGACGACGCCGACCCGATCCCCCCGATTGCCAAGGATCTGGCCGATGATGCGTGGCTTTTGTGCTTTGATGAAATGCAGGTCACCGACATCACCGATGCGATGATCTTGGGCCGCCTGTTCGAACAGCTTTTTGATCATGGCGTGGTGATTGTCACCACATCCAACCGCATGCCCGATGATCTTTACACGGTCGGCCTGCAAGGCCAGAACTTCCTGCCCTTCTTCGACATGATCAACCAGAAACGTGAGGTGC
>CAMPHD010000139.1 GCA_946885765.1 uncultured Thalassospira sp. | reverse complement strand
CCCGCATGACGGAATGGCAGGAAATGGACGCAGCACGCGGCGATCAGAAACAGGCAAAACGTGACGCGGAACTGATCTTCAGCCTGTTTGACGGCTTTGGCATCGAAGTTCCTGTTTCGCTTTGGGATGCCCTTCTGACCGCCCCGTATATGGACGAACGTCAGACAGTCAGCACCGCGGTCAGCCATCATCTGGGAACGGCGGCAATGAATATGCAACGCGCAAAGGCCGTTGCACTGGCCATTCAGGCTCAACAGGTTGCAGATACTCCAAACGGCGACCCAAAGGACCTTTCGGATGCGGTTGCCGCACTCAACCATATCGGACTGAGCCGCGAGGCACGCCGTCTTGCGGTCGAAATTCTGATGACGCGCAGCCAGTAACGAACGAACATTGTGGCACAGCCGCTTAACAGCAATCTTGTCGCAGCCTTTCTGGAAATGATGGCGGCAGAACGTGGTGCAAGCATTCACACACTCGATGCCTATCGACGCGATATCGAGGACTATGTCGCAAGCCTGCAGGCACAAAAATCAGACCTTATTTCAGCACAGGATACTCACGTGCGGAAATACATGGCATCACTTGGCCATGTCGGCCTTGCCCCTCGGACACAGGCCCGGCGTCTTTCAGCCGTAAGGCAATTTCACAAATTCCTGTATGCCGACGGATATCGCAATGACGATCCATCCGTCCATATCGACAGCCCAAGACAAGGTAATACACTGCCCAAATTTCTGACAATTGATGAAATTGATCGACTGATTGTTACCGCCGCCAATCATGACGGCATCAAGGGCAAGCGGCTTCTGGCAATGGTGGAACTGATGTATGCTACGGGCATGCGCGTTTCCGAACTGGTCGAACTGCCGTTTTCTGCTGCGGCGCGTGATCCACAAATGTTGATTGTAAGAGGCAAGGGAAGCAAGGAACGTCTTGTCCCGTTATCCGATCCGGCACGTGATGCTTTAAGAAACTATCTTGAAATCCGGGACTCCTTTATCCCGATAACCAAGGTGAAACAGCCCGGCCAGTCGCCCTATCTGTTTCCATCACGCGGCAAGTCCGGCCATCTGACACGGCAAATGTTTCTGAATATGGTCAAAGACCTTGCCGCCGAGGCCGGGATTGCCCCGTCACGGGTATCACCGCACGTCTTGCGTCACTCGTTTGCCAGCCACCTTCTGGCAAACGGCGCTGATCTGCGCAGCCTGCAACAGATGCTTGGCCATTCCGATATTTCGACGACGCAAATCTATACGCATGTTCTCGAATCGCGATTGCGCGGCCTTGTGCAGGAACATCATCCGCTGGCGCAACTGCTGCGCGGTTGATCACGATCCGCCCGGATCGCCCAATTTGTCTAGCTTTCCGTATAAGAATACTCGACCAAATCCCGCAAAAAATGTCGGTTTTCTGCGGATGTCATATATTCGTAACTGTACTGTCATCAGGTTGTTGCCGATCCTGCGTTAGGAGCTTTGCATGTATCGCGTTGCTCCTGTCGTTCAGAGGATTCAGTAAATTTTTCAAGATCGGGGAATAGCCTTGGCATTTGATGCGGAGGACGAACTGACTGCGGACAGAGCGACGAGCCCTGGTCTCTGCCTTCGAAACTGGAAACAAATCGTCGAAAAGGTCGACTTTGCCTTCCAACCGATCGTCAACCCGCATACCGGCCACATATTCGGCTACGAAGCTCTTTTGCGTCGCTGGGAAGACAGCGGCTTTGACTCGATTCAGTCCCTTTTTGATACAGCGTGGGAAACCGGCAATCTGCATGGTGTCGACATGATGCTGCGCGAAAAGGCGATTGCGAAATTTGCCCGCCTGCCCGAAGCCCGCCGATTGAAACTTTTTTACAATTTTGACAGTCGTGTTGTCCGCACCCCTGATTATCAGCCAGGCCGTACCGCCGAGTTGTTGCGCAAAGCCGGCCTTGAACGCGACACCATCTTTCTTGAAATTTCCGAACGCCACGACATCAGCAACGCCCAGTACCTTCAGGATATCCTGACGCGATATCGCAGTCAGGGCTTCAAGGTTGCAATTGATGATTACGGCAGCGGCTTTGCCCAGCTTCGCGCCCTGTATGAATGTGAACCTGACATCATCAAGATTGACCGGTTCTTTATCGACGGGATTGACCGCGACCGGCGCAAGGAACTGTTCGTATCCCAAATCACGGCTTTTGCACACATGATCGCCGCACAGGTCGTGGCCGAAGGCGTTGAAACACGCGAAGAGTTTTTGTGCTGTCGGCGGATCGGGTGCGATCTGGTGCAGGGTTTTTTCATCGCACGGCCATCTGTCGACTTGCCGGAACGAACCGATATCGTTCCGGCCATTTCCGGGGTTTCGCTGGAAAACCGGCGCGGTGTTGAACGCGACGGCGATGTTTTACGATCATATCTGCTGGAAACGCCAACGATTGAAAACAATATCAATCCGGTCGAGATTTTATCCTATTTCCAGAAAAACACCGACATTGCCATTGCTCCCGTCGTCAATCGGCAGCAGGAGCCTTTGGGTGTGATCCGGGATTCGGATTTCAAGGCATTCATCTACACCCCCTTCGGGCGGGAACTTTTGCAAAACCCGGCGAACCGAACCAATATCAGCCGTTTTTTGCGCCGCTGTCCGATTGCCGACATCAATACCAGCCTGTCCGAACTGCTTGAAACTTTTGTGGCCGCAGACTCGCTTGATGGTGTGATCCTGACCGAAAATGGACTTTATCTTGGTGTACTGGATCAAAGTGCGCTTTTGCGTGCTGTCAATGAACGCAACACGCTGAATGCCCGTGACGAAAACCCGCTGACACGTCTTCCGGGAAACAGTGCTATTTACCGATATGCAGCAAATGCACTCGCCAAACCGCGTCGCCGTCGATTTGCCGTGTATTTTGACTTCGACAATTTCAAGCCGTTCAACGATTTGTACGGCTTTCGGCAGGGGGATCGCGCCATCCTGCTTTTCAAGGATATCCTTGGCAAGGTACTTAGCCAGAATGACTGGTTCGTCGGTCACATCGGAGGCGATGATTTCTTCGCCTACGTTCAGTCAATTGACTTCGAGGATACCGTCAACGCGGTGCAACGTGCCCAGTCCATGTTCGATGAACAGATCAAAAGCTTCTATGATGCCAAAACCCGGGATCAGGGTTATCTGATCGGCAAGGGACGTAACGGTGAAACAAGCGAATTTCCGCTTATGACCGTCAGTGCCGCATTGGTTCGCATCCCGCCGGAGCGCACGGACATCACCCTTGACCACATATCAATCGAAGCAGCCAAGCTGAAGGCAACGGCCAAAAACAGCCCTACCCGTTTTGCAAGCGGGCTTTACGATGCCCCTGACACCGTCACTCCCGTTGCACAGGAAAACCGATAGCAGACGTAACTCGCCTTATCGTTGCAAATAAGACTTTCCTTTAAAATCGCTGACGCTAAAATCCCGGTAACGCAGCATGCCTGTTTTGCTGCCCGTCGTAACAAATATACCGAGCCCTCCTGCCATCATGGTCAGCGTTACCAGCACTTCTGAAATTCTGCCGCCGATCCCGGTTCGCCCGACGAGCCCGGTTTCGCTACGTTCGTCCCAGCTCCAACAGGAACAGCAGAAACAATCTGTCGAGCAGGTCGCAAACTCGATCCAGCTTTCGGACGACGAAATCGAACGTGTTCAGCGTGCCGCCGAAACAGCCCGCAATGAACTCCGGTTTCAGGACGGGCAGAATGCCCTGACGCTGGAAAACAATCAGGCCGAAGATGCCGCGAATGGCTATGGTGCCAAAGGGCAGTCTAATGGCAATTTCGTCAACGCATCCAATAGCCGTGGCAGCCTCGTTGACTTCTACGTCTAACCAGACTGCAATATCCTGGCCTCAAAGCCCCAGAGCGCGTTTCCAGCCGTCCCAGTTCCAGATCAGTTCTGCAATCCGGTCATAACCGGCCCTGTCCGGGTGATACCCATCCCCGCGACGAAGCGCGCGCTGCCAGTCCTGATCGGCAAGGGTTGTTGCATGCAGGTCAAGATAAGGCACATCAAACCCACGCGCCGTTTCGACATATATCTGATTAAGCCCTTCAAGACGTTCGTTGATTTCCCTGCTGGACTTGCCACCGTCGATTACCGCCTGTGGCCCGATCCATAATGTCGGGGCCAGTTTTGATGCCTCGCCAATGATATCTGCGGCATTGGCTGCCGATTTTGCGGGGGAAACCCGCATCGTGGTTTCTTCGCCACGGTCTTCCGCATGATTGGCATCATTGACACCAAAACTGAACATCAGGACCGTCGGAAATTCCGGCACCATGCGAAGCTCTGTCTCGAACTTCCAGCGGGCTTTAAGCCCCTCGCTGGTTTCCGCACGAATACCCAGATTGTAAATCGTCGTTTCACGCTTCGCCTCGTCCAGCAAACGGCGACCAAGACGCATTGGCCACCCCCCCTTTTCGCCGTCGCGCACCCCATTGACCAGACTGTCACCAAAACAGCAAATGCGATGACCTGTAACGCCTTCGGTCATAATTACTCCTGCAACTTTGCGGCACTTTGTGCCGCCAGATAGGTCATCAAATCGTCCCGTCCAGGGACAAAGGCATTCGCAAGCCAGTATTCTTCGGCCTGTTTTAACAATCGCCCCATTTGCGGTCCGGCAGGTGCAAGACCAGAAGCCAGAATATCACGCCCCTGTATCGGCAGCGTCACAGGCACCCAGTCGGTTGCCGCCTGCAATAAACCCTGCCACTGCCGGTTTTCGGCACCGTCTGCGCGCGGTGGAACAGCAGCCCGTGTCGCCCAGGCAATCAAAACCGCATCGCGAAACGCATCCGTTCCCAACCGATAAAGATCGCGCCGGATCGCATCCCCGGACATATCCGCACTGATCAGACTGGCATTGGAAATCATCGCAGCAAAACGTTCGGTTTCGTCGTTTGACAATCGCAGTGCCTTGCCAAATTCGGTTGCCGCCAGCAAATCGTCATCAGTATTTTCCGGTGCACGATAAAGGGCGGCCAGCCGTCGCAATGGATCGGGCATAATCGCCGGATCGGCAAGGGCCGTACTATCAAGCCATTCCATCATGCGAAGGCGCGGCGTATCGGCCAGATCAGGTAAAATAACCGGCAGCACCTTAAAACCGATCATGTCGCTGACGGTGGCTGCTGGACTGCGAGACCGCAGCAATTTCAGCATTTCGTCACGAAGACGTTCCGGGGAAATATCGCAAAGCCCGTGGGCACCCTTGCGACATGCTTCCGCACCGACCGGGTCAAGAGGTGGTCGACCGAACCATGCCTGAAACCGGAAAAATCGCAGGATACGAAGGTAATCTTCAGCGATACGGTCTTCGGCAACACCAATGAACCGCACCCGGCCTTCGCGCAAATCCGTTTCACCATCAAACGGATCATAGATCGTCCCGTCCGGATCGCAATAAAGCGCATTGAACGTGAAATCACGACGTCTGGCGTCGCCATGCCAGCTATCGGTAAAGGCAACCTCGGCATGGCGGCCATCGGTCGTCACATCAATGCGTAGCGTCGTAATTTCATAGGCCGATGTATCGGTTATCGCCGTTGCCGTCCCGTGTTTAAGCCCGGTGGGGATAACTTTGATCTCCGCCTTTTCAAGGGCGATGACCGTTTCTTCCGGTTTCAGGTCGCAGGCAATATCCACATCGGCCAAATCGCGTTTCAGAAGCGCATCCCTTACGATCCCGCCCACAAAGCGCGCCTTGCCACCATGCGCGGCAATTGCGTCAAATACGCGCGTCGTATCGGGGTGGGTCATGATCCCGTAAGGCTGCAAATGGCCGGTTGCTGTCAGTGCGGTCATCGGTAAATCTTTGCTGGCCTGAAACCTTGCAAGCATATGGCGTGTTACGGACTATTCCTTGGGTTCGAAATATCCCGGCTGAACGACACCATCTTTCAATGTCGGCGCATGATAGATGGAATCCGGCGATGCGCCAGTGCCAAGTGCCGTCGCAATCAGGATTGCCGCTGCCAGCGCCACACCAATACCAAGCAGCAAAAGCCACGGCCCTTTGTTCCACGGCGGAATAACATCATGCCCTTCGCGAATTGCCTTTGCCCGTGCCCATTTAAGCCACAGACCATAAACCAGAAACGGCAGGATAACCGGCAGGACGATTTGGATAATCTGTCGTAACATTACCAATGGTCTCCAATCATTATCGTTCTGCGCCGGCTTTCAGGACTTCGCTGAAATTCACCAACATCCCCGCTGTTGCCCCCCAAATGTAATATTCTCGGTATGGAATGGCAAAATAGCGCCGTTTTACACCTTCAAAAGTCACGGTTTGCAGTTTCTGGTTTCGAGGTTCAAGGATGAATTCCATTGGCACCTCAAATACTTCTGCCACTTCATGCGCATCCGGCGCAAGATCGAAAGGCGGAGTGATCAATCCGACAACCGGCGTCACCTGATAACCGGTCACGGTGTAATAATCATCCAGACGGCCTACCAGTTCGATATGCACACGCGCCAATCCTATTTCTTCCTCAGTCTCGCGCAGTGCCGTTTCTTCCAGCGTATTGTCATGGTCTTCCTGACGACCACCCGGGAAACTGATTTGCCCTGCATGATCGCTTAGATGATCGGTGCGGCGTGTCAGAATGACATGCAAACCTTCGTCACGCTGCACCAGCGGCACCAACACAGCAGCCGGACGGGCGATCAGTTCCCCTTCGGCAAAGGCACGCGCACGTGATTTCGAACCGGGATAATCGACTGCATGATCCCCGCGTCGTTGCTGAATATTCCCGCGCGGTGCGTTCAGTGCTGCAATGATCTGAGCCGGTGTCATTGGTCAGCCTCCAGTGTTCCGATCTCGAAGAATTGATTATGACTGTAAACACCGATACGCACCTTGCCGGTCTCCGGTTCCATAATCTCATCGGCCATATCCACCAGCTGGTAGAATACCGCCCGATTCAACCGCGCTTCAAGCCCGCGATCAAGCTGCACATAGGGGGATGGCTCACCGGTTTGGGGATCGTGCTCAACCCGCAAACCGTGGCTTTCATCAAGCTCGATCCACTGATCGATATTGGTTCTGAAACGAAGGACCGATGCCTCCCCACCCCCTGTTTTTTCAAGCTCGACCGCAATGAAAGCAACATCTTCGACCTTGATCCGGGCCATCTCGGCCGGAGTCACCAGCCAGTGCCCCCCTTCCTCGTCGCGTTGCAATACGGATGCGAAAAGTTTGACAAGTTCGATCCGGCCAATCGGGCCACCTTGATAGAACCATGTTCCATCCCGACCTATAGACATGGGTATGTCGCCACAAATCTGCGGATGACGTCCCGTGGCCGGTTTTCCGGCCCGCAGACGGGTCCAAAGCTTTTCAGCGAGATCGACGGTTTTTTCGTTTTTGCTCATGCTATACACTTGAGTCCGGAACCAAAAGATTGCGCACCTGTTTTACGCTGATACCATCCTTTTTGGGTAACCGGCATCCATTACCGGCACAACAGAGGAAGCAAAGTTTCCTGTCATGACAAACGCGCCACGTTTTCCCGAAGAAATGGGTCTTTCACAAGACAGCAGCCTTGAACGCGACGCAGCGCGACTTGACGCCTGTGTTGGCCGTCTGGACGAAGCCCGCAAGATGGTTTCATCTGTTATATTTGGGCAGAATGAAGCCGTAGAGCAAACACTTATCGGTATTTTATCTGGCGGCCACGTCCTGATGGTGGGTGCGCCCGGCCTTGGGAAATCATTACTGGCCCACACACTGGGCAAGGTGCTTGGCCTTCTGGACAAACGCGTTCAGTTCACACCCGACCTGATGCCTGCCGACATCCT
>CAMPHD010000138.1 GCA_946885765.1 uncultured Thalassospira sp. | reverse complement strand
GGGACGCGACGGGCGGTCGCTTTGCTACCGGATAGACAGAGGCGAACCGATCAAGCATCGGAAACAGGATTTCTTCCCGTGGAAGCTGCTGCAGCCTGACGGAAGAAAAGCCGCAATGATCTGTCCGAATGACTTGACGGATGGGGGGCCATGTTTGGCAAAGCCAGTCTGGTAATTCCATAGCAAGCCCCCTGCTAAAAAATGAGAACGCCAATCAGTATTATTAGCATTGCGACCATAACGAGCTGCCTCTATAAACTCAATCTGATTTATCCCGATCAGTTGAGGCATCATGAATACTTTGCAGGGCTTCTGGCGACTTGCGCGCCCTTTCTGGACATCGCCTGAAAAAGTCCCTGCTCTGTTGTTACTGGCTGCGACCATCCTCATGAATCTTGGGCTTGTCGGGGTCAACATCCTGAACAATTTCTGGAATCTGAACTTTTATAACGCCCTGCAAGCTCTGGATTACGACGCCTTCCTGATCAGTGGCGGCCAGTTCATCCTGTTACAAATCGCCCTCACGACCTTCACGGTCGCAGCTTTTCACTTTCAACAAAAACTGACGATCCGGTGGCTGCGCTGGTCAATCACAAACACGCTTCAGGATTGGCTGAAGGATCAACGATACCTTCTTTTGCAACTGGACTCTCCGGAAACAGACAACCCGGATCAACGGGTTGCCGATGATATCGACATGTTCATCGTCATCTCGCTCAAACTGGGGCTAGGGCTGATGACGGCTTTGGTGTCGCTCTTCTCTTTCCTCAATATTTTATGGAACGCATCCGGCCTCGTCACGATACCATTCGGAACCGAAAGTCTGGTAATCCCCGGACTACTGGTCTGGGTTGCATTGCTTTACTCGATTGCCGGGACGGGTGGTGCATTCTGGCTGGGACGTGCCCTTCCCGGGCTTAATTTCCTGCAGCAACGCCGCGAAGCTGATTTCCGGTTTTCCCTGATGCGCCTTCGCGAACATGCGGAATCAATTGCGCAATATCGTGGCGAAAAAGCCGAAATGCGCACCTTCACATCACGATTGGAGGCCGCCCTTCAGAACTTCTGGGAACTGGTCAAAAAACAGAAAATCGTGCTTGGCTATTCCACATTCTACATGCGCACGGCCACCGTGATCCCAATGTTCATCATGGCACCTCAATTCTTTGCCGGGGCATTTCCCCTTGGTCGGCTGACCCAGATCAGCGCCGCCTTCGGCGAAGTTCACGAAGCCATGGCATATCTTGTCCGGGTCTTCCCGCAAATTGCCGAATGGAAATCTGTCGTCGACCGATTAACCGGCTTCCAGAACAGGCTCGATGCCCTTTCGTCCAATTCCGGCATCAATATCCGCCATCAACCACATGCTTTCGAGATCAAGAAACTTAACCTGTGGCTCCCCGATGGCGGAAAAACGCTTCTGCGCGATTTTTCCCTGCAACTGACACCGGGGGATAGCCTTCTTATCCGTGCGCCATCCGGCTTTGGGAAATCCACAATGATCCGTGCTGTTTGCGGCTTGTGGAAACACGCCTCAGGAAGTGCGGCTTACGACACCGAAAACGCTCTTATCCTGGCCCAGAAACCCTATTTTCCGCTTGGAAGGCTGCGCGATATTCTCTGGTATCCGCAAATTGCTGATGCCGACAATGATCCGGCTTTATCGCATGCCTTGCAACGGTTTGAACTGGGACACCTGATCGAACAGCTCGATAGCGAAACCGACTGGTCAAAGAAACTCAGCATTGGCGAACAGCAGCGATGCTCCTTTGTGCGCGCCG
This sequence comes from uncultured Thalassospira sp., assembly GCA_946885765.1. Next base: position 6,124 of record CAMPHD010000138.1, on the reverse strand, counting down.
TATTACGAAAACCGAAAATTCTCTTCCTTGATGAAAGCACATCCGCACTTGATGAAGACGCGGAAACCCTCTGCTATCGCTATCTGAAAGAAGAACTGCCTGACACAATTCTGATCAGTATCGGACACCGTGCTTCTCTGGAACGTTTTCATTCCAGAATTCTGGAACTTGATAAAGAGACCAATGCCCTTTCTCCCACCAGTCGCGAAGCATTTGCGTAAAGCAAGACATATCAAAAAAAAGTGGCAGTCTATCGAGACTGCCACCTTAGTCTTCACGATTGTATAAAAATCACTTCATCGTCGGCATGACGAATTCGGCACCCTTGCGAATGCCCGTCGGCCAGCGCGAGGTGATGGTTTTAAGGCGGGTATAGAACCGCACCCCTTCCATGCCATGCATGTGATGATCGCCAAACAGCGATGCCTTCCAGCCGCCAAATGAATGGAATGCCATCGGAACCGGGATCGGCACATTGATGCCGACCATGCCGGTCTGGGTGCGGTTGGCAAATTCACGCGCCGTATCGCCATCACGGGTAAAGATCGCGGTACCATTGCCATATTCGTGACTATCAACAAGATCGGCTGCGGTTTCAAAATCATCGGTCCGCACGATCGACAGAACCGGGCCGAAAATCTCTTCCTTATAGATCGTCATGTCGGGCGTCACATTGTCAAACAGGGTGCCACCAACGAAATAGCCGTCTTCATAGCCCTGCAAACGAATGTCGCGGCCATCAACAACCAGCTTCGCCCCTTCTTCAACGCCCTTGTTGATGTAACCGACAACCTTGTCGCGGTGCTGTGCGGTAACAAGCGGCCCCATTTCTGCGGCCGGATCTGTCCCCGGTGCGACGCGAAGCTCGTTAATGCGCGGGACAAGCTTTTCCACCAGCGCATCGGCCGTCGCCTTGCCCACCGGAACGGCAACCGAAATCGCCATGCAACGTTCGCCAGCCGATCCATAAGCCGCCCCCATCAGGGCATCAACCGCCTGATCCATATCGGCATCGGGCATCACGATCATATGGTTTTTCGCCCCACCCAATGCCTGGCAACGTTTGCCCTGCGCGGTTGCGGTTTCATAGATGTATTTCGCAATCGGGGTCGACCCGACAAAGCTGATTGCGCTGACATCCGGATCAAACAGCAACGCATCAACCGCTTCCTTGTCACCCTGCACAACGTTGAAAACGCCGTCCGGCAAACCGGCTTCGCTCAGCCATTCCGCCAGCAGAAGCGACGCAGACGGATCACGTTCGGATGGTTTCAGAATGAAACAGTTGCCGCATGCAAGCGCAACCGGGAACATCCACATCGGCACCATCGCCGGGAAGTTGAACGGCGTAATCCCGGCAACGATGCCAAGCGGTTGACGCACAGAATGACTATCGACCTTGGTGCCGACATTCTCGGTGAACTCGCTTTTCAAAAGCTGCGGCGCGCCGGTGGCAAATTCAACAACCTCGATCCCGCGGGTGACTTCACCCAGCGCATCCGAAAGCACCTTGCCATGCTCGGCCGTGATCGCCGCTGCCAGTTCTTCGGAACGGTTTTCAAGGATACCAAGGAATTTATTGAGGATACGGGCGCGACGAAGCGGCGTGGTATTGGCCCATTCGGCACTGACCGCACGTGCACTTTCAACCGCGGCACGGACCTCGGCCTTGGAGGCAAGGTCAACCATCGCACTCTGCTGACCAGTGGACGGGTTGAACACGGCAGCCGTCCGGCCGGAAGTCCCGGCGACGCGTTTGCCGTTGATGTAATGGGTGATCTGGCTGGACATTCGGCTTCTCCCGATAATCGTGGTGATCTTTTGTCGCGGATCATAAAAACCGTCCGCAAAGCAGGTCGATTATGGATATGCATATGGATGCACATCAATTACCATTATTGCAAATTCGATGTGCAATTTTTAAAGTCGATAGATCATGGATTGGGACCGCATTCGCATCTTTCTGGCCGTGGCACGTCAGGGGCAAATCCTTTCGGCGGCCCGTCAGCTTGGCCTGAACCACGCCACGGTTGGCCGGCAACTGACCGCCCTTGAACAGGAACTTGGCACCAAACTTGTCGAACGGCGTACCACCGGATCGGAACTGACCGAGGCCGGAAAGGCATTGATGGGTGCTGCCGAAGCCGCTGAATCCGCCTTTCTTAAAGTCGGCACTGCCTTCCCCAGTCGGGCAGAGGGCATTGCCGGGATCGTGCGTGTTGGTGTCCCTGACGGGCTTGGCAACTATTTCCTGGCGCGTGAACTGGCGGGCTTTGCCGCAGGGCATCCTGATCTGGTGATCCAGCTTGTGCCGCTACCGCGCACCTTTTCCCTGTCACAACGCGAAGCCGACATCGCCATCACCCTTGATCGCCCCAAACAGGGGCGGTTGGTGATCAAAAAACTGACCGACTACACGCTGAGCGTCTATGCATCCCAAAGCTACATCAAAAACTATGGCGCGATCCGGTCCGAACGCGATCTGACCGACCGGCTGTTTGTCACCCATATCGAAGACCTGATTTACAGCCGCGCCCTTGATTACGCGGCACGTCTGGGCAAACTGATGAAACGGCGTTTTGAATGCGGCAGTGTGGTGGCCCAGATGGAAGCAGTACGCAACGGTCACGGCATAGGCATCCTGCATGATTACGCGGCGCGCAATATGCCGGAACTGGTCCGGCTGTTACCCGATATCCACTTTATCCGGAATTACTGGATGCTGCTTCATCCCGACACCAAAGACACACGAAGTGTCGCCGCCGTCGCCGACCACATTTCACGAATCGTACGCGCCGCGCGTGACCAGTTTGTCCTAGATTGACCGGGTTGATCAATCCTGACCGTTAATTCGCCTATCTGGCGATCCGATTTCTGGTTTTTTGCCAACCCCGGCGATCAATAGGTACAGGCGATCCAACACTATACGTTTGGTCGCGGCACTGAAGGTATTCAGCGGATTCTAATGAAGACATTTGAAATTCGGGGCCGATAGGATTTCCATCTTCGGCTGCATTTTCACTTATTTAACATACAATTTTTCACGACAGTCTCTTGCAAAATAGGGCCGATCACGGCCATATTCTTTCAGATATGGTTGGGGGAAACAGCCAATTGTGATGCGGTCGCGTGAATAACCTGGCGAACAGGAACACCAGGCCTGTCACAATATGGCGATAACAACGTTTGGAAGGTCAGACGTTGCACAAGCAAGCAGACACGTTTGCGCCGGGGACAGAACGGCAGGGAGCACCACTTACAACGCCGCAGGCAAGCATATGGCTTGACTGGGCCAAGGGGGATGATTGCGCAAATTACAATATTTGCAGCGTCATCCGGTTCGAGGGTGATCTTGATATTCCTGCCCTTCACAAGGCCATCGTCCAAACCGATCAGGAAAACGATGCCCTTCGTCTGCGCTTTGGATCTGAAGGCGGCAATCCCTTCCAGTTCTTCGCCGACACCTGCCGCAAAACCGATTTCAGCGTCATCGATTTAAGTTTTGCCGATGACCCGGTTCTGATCGCCAATAACGAAGTCGAAGAAATCCGCCGCCGTCCGCTTGATCCAGAAAACGGGCACCATTGCCACCACCGTCTATTGCAACTGGGTAAGGGGCGTTTCTGGTGGGTTCGGGTGTATCATCATCTGGTCTGTGATGGATATGCTGGCCATCTGATGGCAATGCGCACAGCAGAAATTTACAGCGCGCTTAAAACCGGCACCGCCGTGCCCGAGAGCACATTCGGGTCCTATGGCGATTTTATCGCGGCCGATGCGAGCTACCCCGAAACACCGGCCTTCCAACGCGATCTTGCCTATTGGCAGGAACGTCTGGAAAACGATCATGCCATCACGCGGTTTTCATCCGACAAACCGTCTGGAAAGCTGGTTCAGGCACGGCTGGAACAAACGCTTGATGGGCACGATCTTGCCAAACTGACCCAGACGGCCAAGGCCTGCGGCACATCGCCGACCGCCATTGTCATGGCCGCCTATTTCATCCTGCTTGGTCAGATCACCCATATCAAACACCCGACCATCACCATGCCGCTTCTGAACCGGTTGGGACGGTCTGAGCGCCAGACGCCAGGGGCATTTTCCTATATCGTGCCCTTCGATGCCGATTTGGGCAAACATGTGCGGTTTTCCGAACTAGCCCGTGACATCTTTGCCCGGGCGCGGCGCGATGTCCGGCATATGCGCCTTGGCGCGCCGCGCATGCGTGCGGCACGGCTGGGTGCCAGGGGTTTGTCGGGCGGCGGAGCCTTTTTCAACAGTCTGGACGGGGCAGAACCTTTATCCTTTGCCGGGCTCAATACGCGCCGGGTCAATATCTATAACGGGCCGGTCAGCGATCTTGGCCTGATCTATATGATGCAGGCCATCAGCCACGACCGGCAGGAAGCCGAAATCATCTGGCAATATGATACCGGCTGTCATGACGTTAAATCTGTTACCCGCATCGCCGAACGTTTCCGTCATTTCCTGTCACGTGCATTGGACGATCCGGAACAGGAAATTGCGGCCATAGCCGCCACGCCGGCGGGCGAACTTGCCGTTATCCGCAAACTTGAAAGCGGCCCGACATTCACAAGACCGGTTCCCGAATGGTTTATTCCCGAACGCATCGATCATGCCATTGCATCACGCCCCGGCGATATCGCGCTGATCACCGATGATGGCCACGAAGTCACCTTTGCAACGCTGGGGCACATGGCCAATGCCGTTGCGCATCACCTGTGCCAAAGCGGGATTGCCGCGGGTGACTTTGTCGGCATGAATGTTTCGCCGAGCGCGCAGCAAATTGCCGCTGTGATCGGCATCTTGAAATGCGGGGCAGTCTGCATCCAACTCGACCCGTTGCAGCCGGTCGCACGTAATGCCTCGATGACCCATCATCTTAATTGCCAACTGGTTCTGAGTGACAGCGCCGACGCATGGCGCGAGATCGCCAACACCACCATCACGGTGAAGGATATCAACGCTGTGCCGGGCATTGACGGCAGAACCGTCCTAGAAGATGTCCGTGCCGATATTTGCGGTGACGATATTGCCTTTGTCTTCCATACGTCGGGTTCAACCGGGCAACCAAAACCGGTTCCCGTTCATCACCAATCCCTTGCCGACAAGATCGATGTCGCTATTGCACAATTCGGCATCGGATCACATGAAAACAGTAACCCTGAAATTATGGGACTTTTCCCATCGCTCGGGTTTGATCCGTGGATGCTGCAATTCTGCGTCGGGCTGATCCGGGGTCATCGCATGTGGTTGATGACCCATGCAATACTCAGTGACGGACATAAATTCTGGAACGGTGTGGTGCAACACCATGTCACCCATCTCATGTCGGTGCCGTCATTTTATGAAAGTGTGATTGATACCATTCCGGCAGATCGTAATTTCAAATTGCGTCGACTGATCGTTGGCGGCGAAGTCGTCCAACTGCCGCTTGTAAAACGGCTTTATTCCGTTTTCGACAATGCCGATGTCTGGAACTGCTATGGCCCGACCGAGGCCACCATCCATGTCGCAATCTATCGGATACCAAAGGACATCAAAAACAGAAACACTCCTCTTGGCCCTGTCGACAACGGGGCGTTTGTCCGGATACTTGACGAAAACGGAAAGCGGGTGCCGCTTGGTATCCCCGGCGAGCTTTATATCGGCGGGACCGGACTTAATGACGGCTATATCAATATGCCTGCCGTGACCGCCGAAAAGTTTGTCAAAGACCCGACCGGCGACAGTGATGAGATATTTTATCGCAGTGGTGATGTGGTTTCGTGGGGCGAAGACGAGCTACTTTATTATCACGGGCGCACGGACGAGCAGGTCAAAATCCGCGGGCAACGTATCGAAATCGGGGAAATCGAATACCAGCTTTCACGCGTGTCCGGCATCGCACAGTGTGCAGTATTGTATGTCAAAAACAATCATGGCGGCGAGCTGATCGGCTATCTTTTGCCGGACGAAAGCCCTTCGAAACGCCCTGACATTGGAACTGTGCGTAGCGAACTGGCACGCCATTTGTCCGACGCCGCCGTTCCAACTCGCCTTGAATGGGTGGAAACACTTCCTTTGCTGCCGTCTGGCAAAATCGACCGCAAGGCACTTGCCC
>CAMPHD010000137.1 GCA_946885765.1 uncultured Thalassospira sp. | reverse complement strand
GTATGATCGAGCTATACCCAAGGTCTTTGGCGAATTCTTTATAGTCCGCAACAATTGTGTCGAACCCGGCCTGATCATAGTCGACCAGATCCATTTTGTTCACGGCCAGTACCACATGCTTGATCCCCAAAAGCGAGGTGATGAAGCTGTGGCGGCGTGTCTGGGTCAAAATCCCTTTGCGCGCATCAATCAGGATCACGGCGACATCGGCGGTCGAGGCGCCGGTTGCCATGTTACGGGTATATTGTTCGTGGCCGGGGGTGTCGGCGACGATGAATTTGCGTTTGTCGGTCGAAAAGAAGCGATAGGCGACATCGATCGTGATGCCCTGTTCGCGTTCGGCCTGAAGCCCGTCAAGCAGCAGGGCGAAATCAATTTCGCCATTCTGGGTGCCGACCTTGCGGCTATCGGATTCAAGGGCGGCCAACTGATCTTCAAAGATCATTTTGGAATCCCAAAGCAGACGGCCAATCAGGGTTGATTTACCATCATCGACACTGCCGCACGTGATGAAGCGCAGCAGGCTTTTTTCTTCCTGGGATTTCAGGTAGCCGAGAATGTCATCGGCAATCAGGTCGGATTGATGCGCCATTAGAAGTATCCTTCCTGCTTCTTCTTTTCCATCGACCCGGCTTCGTCGTGGTCAATCATACGCCCCTGACGTTCACTTGAACGGGTCAGCAGCATTTCCTGAATGATATCGGGCAGGGTGGTTGCCTCGGACTCAACCGCACCGGTCAGCGGATAGCAGCCAAGCGTTCTGAAACGCACCGATCTCATTTCCGGTTTTTCACCGGGATGAAGCGGCATGCGGTCGTCATCGACCATGATCAGCGTACCGTCACGTTCAACCACCGGACGTTTTGCCGAATAATACAGCGGCACAATCGGGATCTGTTCAAGATAGATATATTGCCAGATATCAAGCTCGGTCCAGTTCGAGATCGGGAAGGCGCGAATGCTTTCGCCCTTGTTGATCCGTGCGTTATAGATATCCCAAAGTTCCGGGCGCTGGTTTTTCGGATCCCAGCGATGGGTTTCGGTGCGGAAAGAAAATACGCGTTCTTTCGCGCGTGCCTTTTCCTCGTCCCGGCGCGCACCGCCAAAGGCTGCATCGAACTTGTATTTGTTCAGCGCCTGTTTCAGCGATTGGGTTTTCATGACGTCAGTATGCAGGCTTGATCCGTGGGTGAACGGGCCAATGCCCTGATCAACGCCTTCCTGATTGATATGAACAATCAGCTCAAACCCGTATTCCGCCGCCACCTTGTCGCGAAATTCGATCATTTCGCGGAATTTCCACGTGGTATCGACATGCATCAACGGGAAGGGCGGCGGGGCCGGGTAAAATGCCTTGCGCGCCAGATGCAGCAAAACCGACGAATCCTTGCCGATGGAATAAAGCATCACCGGCCGTTCGAACGACGCTGCAACTTCGCGGATAATGTGAATACTCTCGGCCTCAAGCTGGCGGAGGTGGGTCAGATTAGGCTGCATTCTCGTTCCTGACGATCAATCAAAACGGCGGAAAATAACACAAAATTTGTGTTTATAAATGTATTTCACGTTGCTTTGATGGGTAATATGGAAACGGCTTTGATGCAAGCGCGATCTATCCAAATCACACAAAAAAGATAACCACATATTTTCTAGTACAAAGGAAATATGTTCTTTGGGTGTTTTCTTTGTGGTCGATGAAGCCAAGACCTCAAACCCTAAACCGGATAGCCCTTGAATGCCTTGGTCTGAGCCAAAGCGACATGGCCGATGAATTTGGTGATGCCAAGATTGCCGTGGATCATGTCTTCGGACAGGGAATGATAATGCTGCACATCGCGACAGACGAGGCACAGCATATAATCATACGGTCCTGAAATCCGGTAGGCGGCAACGACTTCGGGGATGGTTTTGGCCGCGTCGGCAAACCGTTTGTAATCAGCGGCGGTCTTGCCGGTCAGTGTGACTTCGGCAAAGACCCGGACATGCGGGCAGATTTTTTCGATATCAAGCACCGCGCGATAGCGTTTCACCACCGCTTCTTTTTCGAGCCTCTTGACCCGGTCAAGACACGGGCTAGGGCTTAGTCCCACCAGCTTTGAAAGGGCGAGATTGGTCAGCTTTGCATTGGCCTGAAGGGCGCGCAGGATTTTAAGGTTGATCTCGTCGATCTTAATCATCGGGGTCGCCGTTATCTTGTTTGCGCCACCTTACACATAAAAAAACGGCCCGACCAGTATTCCGGTCGGGCAAGTGGGGCAGGATTTGGGGCGTTTCGGAAATCAGGCAGCCATACCCTTGCGTTCCTCGGCACTCAGTTCGCCCATTACCTGATCAATGCCCTTTTTGATCGCATTGACCATCTGATCGGCTTCGCCCCGGTTGAGCGTCAGGGGCGGGGAAAATGCCAGGCTGTCGGCGGTTGGAAGTGGTCGAACAATTACACCATGATTGCCAATCGCCGCCGCACAGCGCGCCGCGATCTTGTGTTTCAGATCGAACCCGGTTCTGGTGTCGTGGTCGGCCATCAGTTGCAAGGCACCCAGAAGGCCAACACCGCGGACTTCGCCGATATGGGCATGATGGCCAAAGGTATCGTTAAGCTGCGCATGCAGATAAGCACCGGTTTCTGCGGAATTCGCGACCAGATTTTCATCTTCGATGATCGCAAGGTTCGCCAGTGCGACGGCCGCCCCGACCGGGTGGCCGGAATAGGTAAAGCCATGGGCAAATGCGCCAAGGGTTGCCGACCCGTCGCGCAGGACTTTCCAGATATCATCGCTGATAAAGGCCGCCGACATTGGGAAATAGCCGCTGGTCAGGCCCTTGGCGGTGGCGATCATATCGGGGCGAATGTCATAAAGCTGATGACCAAACCAGTGCCCGGTACGGCCATAGCCACAAACAACCTCGTCACAGATGAACAGGATATCGTGCTTTTTCAGAACCGTCTGAACGGCTTTGAAATAGCCCTTTGGCGGGGTGATGACACCACCAGCGCCCATGATCGGTTCGGCAATGAAGGCACCGACCGTTTCCGGGCCCTCGGCGATGATCAGGTCTTCCAGCTCGTTTGCAAGCCGGGCTGAAAACTGTTCCTCGGTCTCGCCCGGTTTGGCTTCGCGGTAATAATGCGGAAGCGAGGTGTGTTTGACTTCGGGGATCGGCAGGCCGAAATTACGATGAAATGATGCAAGCCCGGTCAGGCTGGCGGTGGCAATGGTGGTGCCGTGATAGGCCTGTTTGCGGGCGATGATCTTGCGTTTTTCCGGCTTGCCGCGAAGCCCGTTATAATACCAGACGATCTTCATCAATGTGTCGTTGGCATCCGACCCGGAACTGCCGAAGAAGACCTTGGTGATGTGATCAGGCATCCTGGCGATCAGCTTTTCTGCCAGTTCGATCTGGGCCGGGTTGGATGCCCCGGCAAAGGTATGGAAATAGCCCATCTGATCGGATGCGGCCTTCATCGCATCGCCGATCCCGGTCCGGCCATAGCCGATATTCATGCACCAAAGCCCGCCAACCCCGTCCAGCATCCTGTTGCCGTCGGTGTCGGTAATGAACGCGCCCTTGCCCTCGACAAAAATGCGGGCCGGACCGTTGTTTGACACATCGGCAACCACGGATGCCGGATGCAGGATATTGGCTGCATCCGATCTTTTAAGGAGTTCGGTATCATAGAGGGTCGACATGGCGGGTCTCCCGGACTTTGTGTGGGGCGTGAAGCTTGTTGTTCCGGTTATTCTGCCATGGTTGGTCCGGTATTAAATTTCGAAGCGACCCGACAGCACGGCAGGGAATGCGGGGCAGATCATCCTTCCCGCTGAAAATCGTAAATCGGGCCAAGGTCAAGCAACTGTGTGAGTTCATCAAGCGCTGTTCGGACTTCGGTCAGAAGCTTTGGATCGCGGAAATCATCCGCACTTAGCCGGTCACGATAATGTTTTTCGACCCAGCCGGTCAGTTCGGCAAAGCGTTGATCGTTGATCAGGCTTTGCGGATTGGTGGCAGCAAGTTCGGCATCGGTCAAGGCGACGCGGAGCCGCAAACAGGCAGGCCCGCCGCCATTGCGCATGCTTTGGCGCAGGTCGAAAAACTTGATCTGCCTGATTGGGGTATTGCCCTTGCCGATCAGGTCATAAAGGTAATCGCGGACCGATATGGTTTCTTCGGCCTCGGTCGGCAGGATCAGCATCATCTGGCCATTTTCCGGCAGACGCAAAAGCTGTGAATTGAACAGGTAGCTTTTGATCACGTCAGAAAGCGGCACGGCATTTTTGGGCACCTCGATACTGGTGAAGTTGGCAATGCCGTCCATTTTGCGCCGGATGTCGTTCATGACGGCGGGCGTATCGACAAAGGCGTCCTCGTAATGGAACAGCACATTGGCATTGCCGACCGAAATCACGTCATTATGAAAGACCCCGGCATCAATCAGGTTGGGGTTCTGCTGCGCATAGACAACGCCATTTTCTGACAGGCCATGACGGCGTGCAATCGCGCTGCTGGCTTCGAATGTCTGGCGTGCCGGATAACGGTTTGGCCGGGTTTTGCCCGGATCAAAAGCGTGGCGGCCATAAACGAAAAATTCGACCCCGCGCGCGCCATAATCGTCACAAAAACGGGTATGGTTGGCCGCACCCTCGTCCCCCAGATGGTCGGTGCCGGGCAGGGCGGCATGATGGGTGAAATGATCGGGGTCGGCGAATGTCGCGGCAAGGGCGCGCCCCGTCACCGGATGTTCGATCGACCGGTGGAACATGGCGCACAGATTGGCCGGGGTGAAATGCACCTTGCCATCGCCTGTATCACCGCCGGGCGAAACGGTTGCGGCATTGGCCGTCCACATCGGGGATGCCGATGATACCGCCAGAACAAGGTTCGGATTGGTTTTCCAGGCCGATGCCAGGACATCACCATCCGATCCGCCAAACCCGAAAACATCGCGCAGGGTCTTGATATGCGGGCGTTCATGAGGCGGCAACACGCCCTGCACAAAGCCCATGTCATGCAGGGCCTTCATCTTGGTCAGGCCCTGAAGGGCGGCCGATTTCGGATCGGAATGGGTACTGGCGTTGCTGGTTGATGCGACATTGCCAAAACTTAACCCGGCATAATTATGCGTCGGGCCGACCAGACCGTCAAAATTGGCTTCGATGGCGTATCGGGTCATGGGCGGACTCCTTTGGGGGCGGCATCGGGGGCGACCAGTTTGTCGGTCTGAAGGGTTGCGACCGGCCATGCGCAATAATCGGCGGCGTAATAGGCCGACGGGCGGTGGTTGCCGCTTTCGCCGATGCCGCCAAACGGGGCGGCACTGGATGCGCCGGTCAGTTGTTTGTTCCAGTTGACAATCCCGGCCCGGCTTTCGTGGATGAAGCGTTGCCAAAGTTCGGCATCATCGCACAGCAACCCGGCGGCAAGGCCAAAACGGGTATTGTTGGCTTCACGGATCGCGTCGTCAAAATGATCGACCCGGATGATTTGCAGGATCGGGCCAAACAGTTCCTCGTCCTCGCGGTCCTTTACATCGGTCACGTCAATCAGACCCGGTGTCAGGAACGGGCGGGCAGGATCGGGGCGCGTCATTTTGCGGATGATTTTGGCACCATCGGCAACAAGTTTTGCCTGTGCCGCGATAAGGCCATCGGCCGCCCGGTTGGAAATCACGGGCCCCATGAAGGGTTCGGGATCATCATCCGGTGCGCCAACGATCAGCCTGTCGCAATAGCCATTGATGGCAGCGATCATTGCATCGCCATTTGCGCCCGATGGCACGATCAGGCGGCGCGCGCACGTGCAACGCTGCCCCGCCGTGATAAAGGCCGACATGACCGTATGATGGGCGACGGCATCGAGATCGGCGGCGTCCCATACCACTAGCGGATTATTCCCGCCCAATTCGAGGGCCAGGATCTTGTCCATCTGCCCGGCAAAGGCCCGATGCAAATGGCGTCCGGTTGGCACACTGCCGGTAAAGAACAACCCGTCAATGCCGGGATGCTGCGCCAAGGCAATACCGGTATCGCGTTCGCCCTGCACAAGGTTCAGAACCCCGCCCGGTAATCCGGCCCGTTGCCAGAGCTTTACGGTTTCCTCGGCGACGAGCGGGGTCAGTTCGGATGGTTTGAACACCACGCAATTGCCCGCCAGAAGGGCCGGGACGATATGGCCGTTCGGCAAGTGGCCGGGGAAATTATAGGGGCCAAAGACAGCAACAACCCCATGGGGTTTGTGGCGCAAAATAGCCTGTCCGCCGCCCGGTGCATCGCCGTGGCGGGTGCCGGTGCGATCATGATAGGCCTTGATCGAAATCGCGATTTTGCCGGCCATTGCGCCGACTTCGGTCAGGGCCTCCCAGTGCGGTTTTCCGGCATCAAGGCTGATGGTGCGCGCCAGTGCGCCCTTGTGATCGTTGAGCAACCCGGCAAACCGTTCAAGGATTTCAATCCGTTCATTCAGGTCGCGTTTTGCCCATGCCGGAAAGGCATTTCGTGCCACCATGATCGCGGTGTTAACATCATCGGGGCTGGCGGAATTACCCTGCCAGATGATATCGCCATTGGCCGGGTTTTCGGCGAGAAACGCTTTGCCATTGCCGGTTTGCCATGTGCCATTGATGAACAGGGCGGGATTTGATTTCTGGGTTATCATGATGCCTGCTCCTGATGCTCAATCGGTGACAAAACGGATCTGATCACCCGCACGCAGGCCAAGGATTTCGGCCTGATCGCGATCCAGATCGACATGCGTGCCATTCACAACCGTCATATAAAGCCAGCTTGCCTGATACCCGGAAAGTTCCAGCGTACAGGCAAGATGGCGTTCCATGGGCGGGCTGCGATCAACAATTTTGCGGATGGTGACGATTTTGGAATGACGGATGGTACGGATGTCATCAAGCCGGACATCAACGCATGGTCCGCCATCAAAAATATCGACCGCATTTGAAAACCGGAAACCTTCCTTTTTCAAAAGGTTCAGCGCCGGTCGCGTTTCATCATGGGTTTTGCCAATTACGTCCTGTGCTGCCTTGGGCAGCATTTCGATATAGATCGGATATTTCGGCATCAGATCGGCAATGAACTGGTTATTACCCACCCCGGAAATGTAATCGGCATCGGGGAACGGGATATTGAAGAAATGCGATCCCAAGGCTTCCCAAAGCGGTGATTTGCCGTTTTCATCCTGCCAGCCGCGCATTTCGGCCATGACCATTTCCGAAAACCGTTCCTTGAAGCACCCCATCAGCAAATATCGCGACCGCGCGAGAAGCTGTCCGTTGCCGTCCTTGCGATAATCGGGGTCAAGGTAAAGCGTTCCGACCTCGGTCGCACCCTGATAATCGTTCACAAGGGTCAGCAGGCGGGACGTCACCGTGACATTCAGTTCATGCGAATACTGCGTCAGTTTCAGGATTTTATAGTTATAGAAGGCCTTTGATAACCCGACCCCGGCATAGATCGCGCAGGTGCCCGCGACCTTGCCGTTGGCGGTATCTTCGAGAACCATGAAATAGCTTTCGCCACCGGGGCCGTCTGCATCGGTGCCAAAAGCCTCGATGCTTTCTGTAATGCGGGCTTCAAGCACGTCACGATTGGCCGGAAGGGTGGTTAACCCCTTGCTGGCCGAGGATGCCAGATCAACCAGCCGGTCAAGGTCGCTCATACGGGCGGGGCGGACACGCATCATTATTTTATATCTCCGTCTTTTTTAATGCGTCGGGTAAATCACCCGAACCGGCTTTCATCAGGATCAGGGCCGAAAGTTTTGCCCGTTCGATCAAGCTGTCGAGCTTTACAAATTCCTGATCGGAATGGATCAGGCCGCCGCGCACACCAAGGGTATCGATATTGGGTAATCCGGCCTCGGCCAGATTGTTGCCATCGCAACAGCCCCCCGTTGCCTTCCATGCGATGTCCAGATCAAGGTCATGACCGAGTTCGCGCACCCATTCAAAAAGCGCCCTGGTTCTGCCGGCCATCGGTTTGGGCG